>JAEXEM010000062.1 GCA_023401045.1 Actinomycetes bacterium | reverse complement strand
GCGGTGACCCGCCGCGGGGCAGCCGTCCGGGCGTCCCGGGTGCGGCGGCGGTGCGCGCGTCGCTCGGCACTCCGCTCCCAGGGCGACGGCTCGACGACCGGGGCGTCGGCACGGGCGCTGGTCGCGTCGACCTGCGCTGCGCGGATCCCGACGAAGGTGAGTCCCATGGGGTACATGTCGTGCCTCCTCATCGCTGTACCGGTCAAGTTGGCTGTACCGCTACAGTAGACCCGCCTACTGGACCGGTCAAGACGAATTCCGGACGATCTTCTCCGTGCCCCGGAGCGGGTAGCCTGGACGGCCGTGGCCACCACCGACTTCCCCGCCGAGATCCGCGAGCTGCGCTCGACCCTCGAGTCCATCCAGGCGGTGAGCGACCCCACCGCCCTGCGGGCGAAGATCGCCGAGCTCTCCGAGCAGGCGTCCGCCCCCGACCTGTGGGACGACCCCGAGGCGGCGCAGAAGGTGACGAGCGCGCTGTCGCAGGCGCAGTCCGAGCTCGACCGCGTCACCAAGCTCGGCGGGCGGATCGACGACCTCGAGACCCTCGTCGAGATGGCCGCCGAGGAGGACGACGCCGACACCCTCGCCGAGGCCGAGGCCGAGCTCGTGTCGATCCGCAAGGACCTCGGCGAGCTCGAGGTCCGCACCCTGCTGGCGGGGGAGTACGACATCCGCGACGCGGTCGTGACGATCCGCGCGGGCGCCGGCGGCGTCGACGCCGCGGACTTCGCCGAGATGCTCATGCGCATGTACCTGCGGTGGGCGGAGCGCCACGGCTACGCCACGTCCGTCCTCGACACCTCCTACGCGGAGGAGGCGGGCCTGAAGTCCGCGACGTTCGAGATCAAGGCGCCGTACGCCTTCGGGCACCTCTCGGTCGAGGCCGGCACGCACCGGCTCGTGCGCATCTCGCCGTTCGACAACCAGGGTCGGCGCCAGACGTCGTTCGCGGCGGTCGAGGTCATCCCGCTCATCGAGCAGACCGACTCCATCGAGATCCCCGAGTCGGAGATCAAGGTCGACGTCTTCCGGTCCTCCGGCCCCGGCGGGCAGTCGGTCAACACGACCGACTCCGCCGTGCGCATGACGCACATCCCCACCGGCATCGTCGTGTCGATGCAGAACGAGAAGTCGCAGATCCAGAACCGTGCCGCCGCGCTGCGCGTCCTCCAGTCGCGCCTGCTCCTGCAGCGCCAGGAGGAGGAGCGCGCCGCGAAGAAGGAGATGGCGGGCGACATCAAGGCCTCGTGGGGCGACCAGATGCGGTCGTACGTCCTTCAGCCGTACCAGATGGTCAAGGACCTGCGGACCGAGCACGAGGTCGGCAACCCGGCCGCGGTCTTCGACGGCGACATCGACGACTTCATCGAGGCCGGCATCCGCTGGCGCCGCAACCAGCAGGTCGCCAACGCCTGACCCGTCCCGCCCGGTCGCGGGCGAACCGGGGCGATCCGGGCACCTCGCCGACCGGCAGCCGCCCGGGCGGCGTGTCCTCACACCGTCCGGGTGAACGCCTTCCTACGCTCGTCGAGGCCCGCGCCCGCGGGCTGCCGGGGGAGTCGACCCTCCGGCGCTGACGAGGCGAGGTCGGTTCGTGATCCGGTTCGAGAACGTGACGAAGGTCTACGCGCGCGGCGCCCGCCCCGCGCTGGACCGGGTGTCGCTCGACGTGGAGCGCGGCGAGTTCGTCTTCCTCGTCGGGGCGTCGGGCTCGGGGAAGTCGACCTTCCTGCGGCTCGTGCTGCGCGAGGAGCGTGCGTCCGCCGGGCGGGTGTTCGTCGCCGGCAAGGAGCTCGGCTCGCTGTCGAGCTGGAAGGTGCCGCACCTGCGCCGCCAGATCGGTGCGGTGTTCCAGGACTTCCGGCTGCTGCCGAACAAGACGGTCTTCGAGAACGTCGCGTTCGCGCTGCAGGTCATCGGCAAGCCGCGCCACCACATCCACACGACGGTGCCGGACGTCCTCGAGATGGTCGGCCTCGCCGGCAAGGAGAAGCGGCGCCCGCACGAGCTGTCCGGCGGTGAGCAGCAGCGCGTCGCGATCGCGCGCGCCTTCGTCAACCGCCCGTCCATCCTGCTGTGCGACGAGCCCACCGGGAACCTCGACCCGACGACGTCCCTGGGGATCATGCGCCTGCTCGACCGGATCAACCGCACCGGCACCACCGTCGTCATGGCGACGCACGACGACGAGATCGTCGACCAGATGCGCAAGCGCGTCATCGAGCTCTCCACCGGTGAGCTCGTGCGCGACCAGTCGCGCGGCGTCTACGGCTCGGACCGCTGAGGGGGACCCGACGATGCGCGCACAGTTCATCCTCTCCGAGATCGGCATCGGCCTGCGCCGGAACCTGTCGATGACGATCTCCGTCGTCCTCACGACCTTCGTCTGCCTCACGTTCCTCGGCGCCGCGGCGCTGCTGCAGACGCAGATCGGCAAGATGAAGGACGACTGGTACGACAAGGTCGAGGTCTCGGTCTTCCTCTGCCCGACGAACTCCGCGTCGCCGACGTGCGCCGCCGGGGAGGTGACCGAGGACCAGCGCGCCGACATCACCGCCGCGCTCGCCGCCCCCGAGGTCGACCAGTACGTCGAGCGGATCTACGAGGAGTCGAAGCAGGAGGCGTTCGACGCCTTCCAGCGCCAGTTCGGCGACCAATTCTGGGCCTCGGCGGCCACCGTCGAGGACATGAACTCCTCGCTGCGCATCAAGCTGACCGACCCCGAGCAGTACCAGGTCGTCGCCGACGTCGTCTCCGGGCGGCCGGGCGTCGAGTCCGTCGAGGACCAGCGGCGGCTGTTCGACAACCTCTTCCTCGTCCTCGACCGCGCGACGTGGGCGGCGGCCGGGCTCGCCGGGATCATGCTGCTCGCCGCGGTCCTCCTCATCACGACGACGATCCGGCTGTCGGCCCTCAGCCGCCGGCGCGAGACCGGGATCATGCGGCTCGTCGGCGCGTCGAACCTCTTCATCCAGCTGCCGTTCATGCTCGAGGGCGCCATCGCCGCGACCATCGGCGCGGGACTCGCCATCGGCGGACTGTGGCTCGGGGTCGAGTACCTCGTGACGGACTGGCTCGGCCAGTCGGTCACG
This sequence comes from Actinomycetes bacterium, assembly GCA_023401045.1. GTDB lineage: Bacteria > Actinomycetota > Actinomycetes > Actinomycetales > Cellulomonadaceae > Cellulomonas. The sequence continues at coordinate 6,615 of JAEXEM010000062.1, read as the reverse complement.
TGGATCCCGTACGTCAGCACGGCCGACGTCGTGACGATCGCACCGCTGCTCGTCGTCGTCGCGTTCGTCCTCGCGGCGATCTCCTCGCTCGTCACTCTCAGCCGATACACGAAGGTGTGAGCATGCGACCCACCGGACCGACCGCACCGCGCACCGGACGACGACGTCCGGTGCAGGTCGTCGTCGCGGCGCTCGCCGCGCTCGTCGTCGCCCTCCCCGCGCTGCTCGTCGCCGGCCCGGCGACGGCCGACGACCTGTCGAACCGGCGCGCGGACGCCGAGCGGCGCGCCACTGCGGCGGACCAGAGGGCCGCGGCGCTCTCGGACGCGCTCGAGGACCTCTCGGGGGAGGTCGCGGAGTCGCTCGCGCGGCTCGCGGAGATCGAGGCGCAGCTCCCGGCGGCGCAGGCGGCCCTCGACGCCGCGGTCGCCGCCGCGCAGGCGGCGCAGCGCGAGGCGGACGTGCTCGCGGCGCGTCTGGAGGCCGCGCGCGGGGAGGAGCAGGCGATCGGCGAGCAGATCGTCGTCGACGACGCCCGCGAGAAGGAGATCCGGGTGGCCATCGGGCAGATGGCCCGGGAGGCGTACAAGGGCGGTCGCGACGTGTCCGGCATGAGCGTCATGCTCGACGCCGAGAGCTCGCAGGACTTCGTCGAGAAGTACGGGCTCGTCTCGACGGCGATGCGCACGCAGACGCAGGTGCTCGACGAGCTCACCGCGCTCGCCGCCCGGAACCAGAACGCGCACGCCCGGCAGGCAGCCGTTCGCGGCAAGATCGACGAGCTCAAGGCGGACGCCGACCGCAAGCTCGCCGAGGCGCGGGAGGCGCAGGCCGCCGCGGAGGACGCGAAGGCCGAGGTCGAGCGGCTGGTCGCCGAGCAGGCCAAGCACGCGGCCGAGGTCGAGGCGCGCAGGGCGGACGCCCAGGCGCAGATCGCGGCGAACGACGCGGAGCGGGCCGCCGTCGGGCGCGAGCTCGCGGCCATCGTCGAGCAGCAGCGTCAGCAGGAGGAGGCCCGGCGTGCCCCCGAGGCGGCGAAGGGCCACAGCGGGGGTGGCGGCGGGAGCGGCGGCGGCTCCGGCCAGCCCGGCGGCGCTCGCCCCGGTGCGCTCTTCGCGAACCCGACGGCGCACAACCCGATGGTCGTCACCTCCGAGTACGGCAACCGCCTGCACCCCGTCCTCGGGTACTGGCGCATGCACGCCGGCATCGACCTGCGTGACCGCTGCGGCGAGCCCGTGTACGCCGGCCGTGACGGCACGGTGCAGTGGGCGCGGTTCCGCTCGGGCTACGGCAACCAGGTGATGGTCGACCACGGCTGGGTCAACGGGTCGTCGCTCATGTCGAGCTACAACCACCTCTCCTCGTTCACGGTCGGCGCCGGGTCGACCGTGCGTGCGGGGCAGGTCATCGGCTACGCGGGCAACACCGGGACGTCGGCCGCGTGCCACCTGCACTTCGAGGTGTACGTCAACGGCGCGACCGTCAACCCCCGCTCCTACCTGGGGCTCTGACCGGGCGAATGTGCTGGGGGGCACCCACCCGGCGCCGGTAGGCTCGGACGCCGGGGCACCGACCGGTGCGCACGGACGTCGAGGTCGAGGAGGCCGCGCGGTGGGCAAGGCGAAGGTGGACGGCCGCACGATGGTCGCCGCCAACCGCAAGGCACGGCACGACTACGTCATCGAGGACGTGCTCGAGGCCGGCATGGTGCTCACCGGCACGGAGGTCAAGGCGCTGCGCGCCGGACGGGCGTCGCTCATCGACGGCTGGGCCGAGATCGAGGGCGGCGAGGCGTGGCTGCACGGGGTGCACATCCCCGAGTACTCGCAGGGCACGTGGACGAACCACGCGCCGCGCCGCAAGCGCAAGCTCCTCCTGCACCGCGAGGAGATCGAGCGTCTCGAGCACCGTACGCGCGAGAAGGGGCACACGATCGTGCCCCTCGCGCTGTACTTCCTCGACGGCCGGGCGAAGGTCGAGATCGCCCTGGCCAGGGGCAAGAAGGACTGGGACAAGCGTCAGGCGTTGCGCGAGCGGCAGGACAACCTCGAGGCGCAGCGAGCGATGAGGGAGCAGCGCGACAGGTGAACCACGCACCCACGACCGGGTCCGACGCAGCCGTGGCCCGGGCGGTGCGACGCCTCGTCGTCGCCGCGCTCGTGCTGCTCGTCTCGCTCGGGTTGGTGCTGCTCGCGCCGTCGCCGGCGCTCGCGACGGCCGACCTGTCGAGCGGGCGCGAGATCACGCGGTACGACGTCACGGCGCAGGCCGCACCGGACGGCACGGTCGCCGTGAGCATCGAGCTCGACTTCGACTTCGGTGACGAGCCCGGCCACGGCCCGTACCTCACGTACCCGACCCGGGTGTCGTACGACGAGGAGCAGGACCGTCTCTTCGAGTACCGCGACGTCACGGCGTCGAGCCCGAGCGGTGCCCCGGCGGGCCTGCACCTCGAGGAGACCTCTGACGCGATCGTCCTGCGGATCGGCGACGAGGACGTCGACGACGTCTCGGGCGTCCAGACGTACGTCGTGTCGTTCACCGTCGACGGGTGGCTCAACCCGGCGAACGCCGAGCACTCCGGGGACGAGCTCTACTGGAACGTCGTCGGGGCCGGGTGGGAGATCCCCATCTCCGGCGTGGACGTCACCGTCGTCGGGCCCGCGGACGTCGAGGGCGTCGCGTGCTTCGCCGGTCCGACCGGTTCGACGGACCCGTGCACCTCGGCCGACGTCACCGGCGACACGGCCACCTTCACGCAGGACGTCGTCCTCGTCGGCGACCAGCTGACGACGGTGACGGGGTGGCCCGGCGGCACGTTCCCCGACGCGCAGATCCTCCTCGGCCCCAAGCCCGACCCGCTGCTGCCCGTGGCCCCGGCCTCCGGGGGCGGGGTCGCCGCCGCGCTCGTCGCGCTCCTCGGCGGCGGCTACGCCATCTCGAAGGTGCGCCGCACCGGGCGGGACCGCGCGTATCTCGGCCTCACGCCGGGCCTGCGCCCCGTCGACGGCATGGAGCACGCCGTGGGACCGCGCGACCGCCGGGCGCCGGTGAGCGTGCAGTTCCAGCCGCCCCAGGGCACCCGCCCCGGGGAGATCGGCACGCTCGTCGACGAGAAGGCCGACGCAGTCGACGTCACGGCGACGATCGTCGACCTCGCGGTGCGCGGCTGGCTGCGCATCGAGGAGGTCCCGCGCGAGGACCCGTCGAAGAAGCCGGACGACTGGACGCTCGCGCGGCTGCGCCGGGGCAGCGAGGGCCTCCTCCCGTTCGAGGCGACCCTGCTCGCCGACCTGTTCGAGAAGGGCCAGGAGGTCCGGCTCTCGGACCTGCGGACGACCTTCGCGGCCTCGCTCGCGAACGTCCAGAGCCTCATGTACGACCACGTGACGGACGTCGGCTGGTTCAGCGCGAACCCGAGCAAGGTGCGCTCGCGCTGGGCGGTCGCGGGCGTCGCGATCGCCGCGGTCGGCGTCGGGCTCTTCTTCCTCGCGTACGCCGCGCTCGACACCGTGCCCGGGCTCGCGCTCGTCGGCGTCGTGGGCGTGCTGCTCGGGGTGCTCGTCATGGTGCTGGGCCGCGCCGCGCCCGCCCGCACGCCCGACGGAACCGCCGTGCTCGCCGAGGCGCTCGGGTTCCGCCGCTACCTCGCGACGGCCGAGGCCGACCAGATCCGGTTCGAGGAGGGGGAGGACGTCTTCAGCAGGTACCTGCCCTACGCCATCGTGTTCGGCCTCACCGACCGGTGGGCACGCGTGTTCGCCGAGCTCGCCGCGCGCGGCCGGGTCGTGGCCGAGCCGGACTGGTACGTCGGCAGCTACGCGCACATGACGGGCGCCTACTGGGCCACCGGGTTCGTCGGGTCCCTCGACCGCTTCGAGCAGGTCGCGACGACGGCCATCACGGCTCCCACGCCCGGCTCGTCGGGTGACTCCGGGTTCAGCGGAGGCTCCTCCGGCGGCGGCGTCGGAGGCGGAGGTGGCGGCGGCTGGTGACGGACCGCCCCTGACGGGCGGGGAGTGCAGGGCGCGTGCGGGACCGTGCCGTGCCGACCGTCACCACCCTCGACGCCGAGCCGCTGCAACCGCGCCGGCGGGGGCCTCCGGTTGCCGACGGCGCCCCGGCCGACCACCGTGGGTGCGAGCCGACGAGAGGAACCGCATGACTGCGAGCACGCCCGATCCCGACCCCGACAGCACGCCCGGCCTCGAGCCCGGCGGCTCCGTGACCCCTGGGGACACCCCGCCGGGGGAGTCCTCGACGTCGGGCGCCGCGGACCGTCAGCCGCGGACCGGCTCGACCGGTGCCAACTGGGCGGCGTACGTCATCGTCGGGATCGTCGTGGTCGTCGTGGCGCTGTTCTTCGTCGGGTACGCGCTCGGCCTCGCCGACTGACGACGGGCGCCGGGCCGGACGGTGCCGGGTGCGACGCGCGCCGGGACCGCCGTCCCAGGTGCCGCGGCACACTGCCCCGTTAGCCTGCCGGGATGGCCGCCCCCGTCGCCGCCCGCCCGCACGGTCGTCGGCGCCCGTCCCAGGCATGGCTGCCGCGGCAGCACGGTGCCTGGGCGATGCTCGTCGTCCCTCCGGTCCTCGGGGCGACGCTCGCGGGCTGGACGTGGCGGCACGCGCTGCTCCTCGCCGCCTGGCTCGTGGGGTTCCTCGCGTACCACGCCGCCGGGCTGTGGCTGCGGTCAGGGCGTCGCGCGCGGTACCGGACGCCGGTCGTCGCCTACGGTGCGGCGGGGACGGCGCTGCTGGCCGTTCTGCTCGCGACGTCACCGCAGCTCCTCCTGTGGGCGCCGGTCTTCGCGCCGCTGCTCACCGTGAGCCTCGTCGCCTCCCTGCGTCGCGCGGACCGCTCATGGTGGAACGACACCGTGACGATCCTCGCCGCGGCGCTGCTCCTGCCGGTCGCCGCCGGGCTGGGTGCTCACGCCCTCGCGACGGGGCGGCTCGTCACCGCTACCGGCGTCGTCGCGGCGTACTTCCTCGGCACGATCCCCTACGTGAAGTCGCTCATCCGCGACCGCGACGACCCGCGGGTGCGGCGGGCGTCGGTGACGTACCACGCGCTCCTCGCCGTCGCGGCGTGGTGGGTCGCTCCGGCCGTCGGCGTCGTCGCGCTGCTGCTGCTCGCCCGGGCCGTCGTCGTGCCGTCGCGGTGGCCCCGGGTGCGGCCGGCGTTCCTCGGGGCCGGTGAGGTGGTGGCGTCGGTCGTCGTCTCGGCGGCGGTGCTCCTCACGCTCTGACGCCCGGTGGCCCGCGCCGTCGTCGGAGGAGCTCGGCTCAGCCGCCGAGGATCTCCGCGAGGTCGAACCGCACCGGCTCGTCGAGCTGGGCGTACGTGCATGAGCGCGGGTCGCGGTCGGGGCGCCAGCGGCGGAACTGCGCGGTGTGCCGGAAGCGGTCGCCCTCCATGTGGTCGTAGGCCACCTCGACGACGAGCTCGGGGCGCAGCGGCACGAACGACAGGTCCTTCGTCGCGTTCCACCGGCTCACCGCACCGGGCATGCGCTGCCCGGCGTGCGCCTGCTGGTCGGCCCACGCGCCCCACGGGTGCTCGGCGAGGTCGACGTCCCGGTAGGGGGCAAGGTCGTCGAGCAGGGTGCGCCGGCGGGCCATCGGGAACGAGGCACTCACGCCGACGTGCTGGAGGTGGCCGTCGTCGGCCCACAGACCCAGCAGCAGCGACCCGACGACGTCGCCGGTCTTGTGCCACCGGAACCCGGCGACGACGCAGTCCGCGGTGCGCTCGTGCTTGATCTTGAACATCGCGCGCTTGTCCGGCTGGTACGTGCCGTCGAGCGGCTTGGCGACGACCCCGTCGAGCCCGGCACCCTCGAACTGCCGGAACCACCGCTGCGCCTCGTCCAGGTCGCCGGTGGCCGGGGTGACGTGCACCGGCGGGCGGGCGTCGGCGAGCGCCTCGACGAGCCGGGCGCGGCGCTCGCCGAAGGGCCGGTGCGTGAGGTCCTCGTCGCCGAGCGCGAGCAGGTCGAACGCGACGAACGACGCCGGCGTCTGCCCGGCGAGCAGCCGCACCCGGCTCGCAGCGGGGTGGATGCGCTGCTGCAGCGCGTCGAAGTCGAGCCGGTCCCCGGTGACGACGACGATCTCGCCGTCGACGACGCACCGCTCCGGCAGGTTCTCCTTGAGCGCCTCGACGAGCTCGGGGAAGTACCGCGTCATCGGCTTCTCGTTGCGGCTGCCGAGCTCGACCTCGTCGCCGTCGCGGAAGACGATCGTGCGGAAGCCGTCCCACTTCGGCTCGACGTGCCCCACGTCGGGGATCTCCTTGACCGATCTCGCGAGCATCGGCGCGACGGGCGGCATCACCGGCAGGTCCATCCGCCCATCGTGGGGCAGACCACCGACACATGCACAGGTCGGTGACAGGTCCGCCTCAGGGGGCACCTGGGTGGGCGAGGTCTCCTGGTCTCGGCAGGGCGCCGCAGGGGCGCCCGTGAGGAGCAGGAGACGCATGACCGACCACACCCCCCAGGACCGACCCACCGAGCCCGTCCAGCCGCAGGGCGGCCGGCCGGACCCGGCGGCTCCGGTGCCGCCCGCACCGCAGGCCCCGGCCGCGCCGTACGGCCAGGCCCCGTA
>JAEXEM010000045.1 GCA_023401045.1 Actinomycetes bacterium | reverse complement strand
GGCCGCGAGCGCCCACGACGCGCGCGCCATGAGCGGCTCGCCGGCGGCCAGCAGAGGTTCCTCGGCCGCGCGCACGGCGGCGGCGTCCCACGAGAGCAGCACGTGCCCATCCTGGCCCCCGCGCAGGTCGGGTGCGACCTTCTGTAGCCTGCGAGGATGCGCTTCGGACTCTTCATCCCCCAGGGCTGGCGGCAGGACCTCACCGGCATCGACCCCCGCGACCACTGGAAGGTCATGCACGGTCTGGCGTCGTGGGCCGACGACGGTGACGCCTTCGAGTCGATCTGGGTCTACGACCACTTCCACGCCGTCCCGTCACCCAACGGCGAGGCGACGCACGAGGCATGGAGCCTCATCAACGCCTACGCCGCGTCGACGCGGCGCGTCCGGCTCGGCCAGATGTGCACGTGCATGGCGTACCGCAACCCCGCCTACCTCGCGAAGGTCGCGACGACCGCGGACGTCGTGTCCGGCGGTCGCGTCGAGATGGGCATCGGCGCCGGCTGGTACGAGCACGAGTGGCTCGCCTACGGCTACGGCTTCCCGTCCGCGGGCACGCGCCTCAAGATGCTCGACGAGGGCGTCCAGATCATGAAGCAGATGTGGACCAACGGCACCGCGACGCTCGACGGCGAGCACTACCAGGTCGCCGGTGCGCAGCTGTCCCCGCTGCCGCTGCAGGTCGACGGGCCGCCGCTGTGGATCGCCGGCGGTGGTGAGCGCAAGACGCTGCGCATCGCGGCCGAGCACGCGCAGTACACGAACTTCGACGGCTCGCCCGAGGGCTTCACGCACAAGTCGAACGTGCTGCGCGAGCACTGCGAGGCGATCGGCCGGAACTTCGACGAGATCACGCGCTCGGCCAACTACAACGTCGTCATCGGCGCGACCCAGGCCGAGGTGGACGACCGCATCGCCTGGGCCGAGGAGCACTACTCGCTCACCGTGCCGGAGAAGGCCGCGCACGAGGCCGAGCAGCTGCGCCGCGGCCCGCTCGTCGGGACCCCGGAGCAGATCGTCGAGAAGCTCCGTGAGCTCGAGGGCCTCGGCATGACCTACGCGATCACGTACTTCCCCGAGGCGGCGTACGACCGCTCCGGCATCGAGCTGTTCGCGAACGAGGTCGTCCCGCACCTGCGCTGACGTCGGCGCCGCCCCTCGCCCGCACGCGGTCGCACGCCGCGGGCGAGGGGCGGTGCTGCCGCACCCGGTCGCGCCCCGTCACGGGCCGACATCGCCGGCCGACGTGACGGGCCGACGACGTGACGTGCCGACGCGCGGCGTCGAGCCGTCAGACGTCACGCTCGGCGACGACGACCGCCGAGGCGATCCCCGCGTCGTGCGAGATCGACAGGTGGAACCGCGCGACGCCGAGCTCGTCGGCGCGGGCCTGCACCGTCCCGGTCACCTCGACGACGGGCTGGGTGCCGGGGACACGGCGCACCGTCGCGTCCTGCCAGCGCATCCCCGCCGGCGCGCCGAGCGCCTTGGCGATCGCCTCCTTCGCGGCGAACCGCGCCGCGAGCGAGGCCGGCGGGAGGTCGCGCTCGTCCGGTGTGAACAGCCGCTCCCGCAGCCCCGGCGCACGCTCGAGCGTCGCGACGAACCGCGCGACGTCGACGACGTCGATGCCGACGCCGACGATCACGGCCGCACCGCCGGCCGCGTCACTCGACGGTGACGGACTTGGCGAGGTTGCGCGGCTGGTCGACGTCGAGCCCCTTGGCCGTCGCCAGCTCGCACGCGAAGATCTGCAGCGGCACGACCGCGAGCAGCGGGGCGAGCAGCGTCGGCGACTGCGGGACGAAGAAGACCTCGTCCGCGTAGGGCAGCACGTCGTCGTCGCCGTCCTCGGCGATGACGATGGTCCGGGCCCCGCGCGCGCGGATCTCCTGGATGTTCGAGACGACCTTGGAGTGCAGCGAGTGCCGGCCGCGCGGGGACGGCACGACGACGAACACCGGCTGACCGGGCTCGATGAGCGCGATCGGCCCGTGCTTGAGCTCACCGGCGGCGAAGCCCTCGGCGTGGATGTACGCGAGCTCCTTGAGCTTGAGGGCCCCTTCGAGCGCGACGGGGTAGCCGACGTGCCGGCCGAGGAAGAGCACCGACTGCGTGTCGGCCATCCAGCGCGCGATCTCGCGCACCCGGCCCGCACGGTCGAGCACCTCCTGGATCTTGTCCGGCATCGCCCGCAGCTCGCGCAGCGTCTCGGCGATCTCGTCGGGGAACTTGTTGCCCCGCAGCTGGGCGAGGTACAGCCCGAGCAGGTAGGCGGCCGTGATCTGCGCGAGGAAGGCCTTCGTCGAGGCCACCGCGATCTCCGGGCCGGCGTGCGTGTAGAGCACGGCGTCGGACTCCCGCGGGATCGTCGAGCCGTGCGTGTTGACGATGGCCAGCGTCTGGGCGCCCTGCTCGCGCGCGTGCCGCACGGCCATGAGCGTGTCCATCGTCTCGCCCGACTGCGAGACGGCGACGACGAGGGTGCGCTCGTCGACGACCGGGTCGCGGTACCGGAACTCGTGCGCGAGCTCGACCTCGACCGGGATCCGGCACCAGTGCTCGATGGCGTACTTCGCGACGTGCCCGGCGTAGGCGGCGGTGCCGCACGCGACGACGACGATCTTGTCGACCGACCGCAGCACGGACTCGTCGATGCGCATCTCGTCGAGCACGAGCCTGCCGGTCGTGTCGAGACGGCCCATGAGCGTGTCCGCGACGGCGTGCGGCTGGTCGTGGATCTCCTTGTCCATGAACGTCCGGTAGCCGCCCTTCTCGGCGGCGGCGGCGTCCCAGTCGACCGTGAACGGCGTGGCGTCGGCGGGGTTCCCGTCGAGGTCCGTGACGGTGACGCTCGTCGGGGTGATCGTCACGACCTGGTCCTGGCCGAGCTCGAGGGCCTCACGGGTGTACGCGATGAACGCGGCGACGTCGGAGCCGAGGAAGTTCTCGCCCTCCCCCAGCCCGACGACGAGCGGGGAGTCGTGCCGCGCGCCGACGACCGTGTCGGGCGAGTCGGCGTGGACCGCGAGCAGCGTGAAGGTGCCCTCGAGCCGGCGGCACACCGTGGTGAGCGCGACCGTGAGGTCCTTCGTCGTCTCGTACTCGGCGGCGACGAGGTGCGCGACCACCTCGGTGTCGGTCTCGGAGGTGAACTCCACCCCACGGGCCAGCAGCTCGGCCTTGAGGACGGCGAAGTTCTCGACGATCCCGTTGTGGATGACCGCGACGCCCCCGGAGACGTGCGGGTGGGCGTTGAGGTCGTTGGGTGCACCGTGCGTCGCCCAGCGGGTGTGGCCGATCGCCGCGGTGGCCGGCGGCAGCGGGCGCAGGTCGAGCTCCTCGACGAGGTTCGCCAGCTTGCCGGCCTTCTTCGCGGTGACGAGCTCACCGGCGGGAGCGACGAGCGCCACCCCGGCGGAGTCGTAGCCCCGGTACTCCAGCCGTCGCAGCCCTTCGAGGACGACCTCCAGAGGGCGTCCGCTCGCCGGTGCGCCCCCGACGTACCCCACGATTCCGCACATGGGCTCGATCCTAACGGCCCACCGCGCAGCACCGGCCCGTGCACGACCCGCTCGGCCGGTGCGCGGACCTCACGGTCCGATGGTGAAGAATCGTCGGGTGCCGTCCCTGGTCCCCGCCACTCCGTACGTCGACCTCGACCGGGAGGCGTGGACACGGCTGTCCGCGTCGACGCCGCTGCCGCTCACCGACGCCGACGTCGAGCGCCTGCGCGGTCTCGGCGACCCCATCGACCTGGCCGAGGTCGACGCCATCTACCGTCCGCTGTCACGCCTCGTCGACCTCTACATCCAGGCGACGCGTGGTCTGCACGGCGCGACGAGCACGTTCCTGCGCGAGGACGTCGGCCGCACGCCCTTCGTCATCGGCGTGGCCGGGTCGGTCGCCGTCGGCAAGTCGACGACCGCCCGCCTGCTGCGCGAGCTCATCGCGCGCTGGCCCGCGACGCCGCGCGTCGAGCTCGTGACGACCGACGGCTTCCTCCACCCGAACGCCGAGCTGGAGCGGCGCGGCCTGCTCCAGCGCAAGGGCTTCCCGGAGTCGTACGACCGCCGGGCGCTGCTGCGCTTCGTGTCGAAGGTCAAGGCCGGGCGGCCCGAGGTGCGGGTGCCGGTCTACGACCACCTCACCTACGACATCGTGCCGGGCGCGGAGGTCGTCGTGCGCCAGCCGGACGTCCTCATCGTCGAGGGCCTCAACGTGCTGCAGCCCGCGCGCCCGACGCTCGAGGGCACGTCGAACCTCGCCCTCAGCGACTTCTTCGACTTCTCCATCTACGTCGACGCACGCACGAGCGACGTCAAGCAGTGGTACGTCGACCGGTTCCTCTCGTTGCGCCGGACGGCGTTCGCGCGGCCCGAGTCGTACTTCCACCGGTACGCCTCGCTCACGGACGACGAGGCCGTCGACCGGGCGGAGAGCATCTGGGACACGATCAACGCGCCCAACCTCGAGCAGAACATCCTGCCGACCCGCAGCCGCGCCACGCTCGTGCTCACCAAGGGCGCCGACCACTCGGTGCAGCGGGTCCGGCTGCGCAAGATCTGAGGCGGCGGCTCAGGCGGAGGGACCCGGTGCCGGCGCGCGATGGGTGAGCGCGACGGGGTGCTCCGTGCGGTCGACGACGTCGAGCTCGGCGAGCGCCGTCCCCACGGGCCCGTCGGCCGGGCACGTCGTGCCGCGTGGCAGGAGCACCGCCTCGCCCATCGCGTCGACGAGCCACACCTGGGGGACGACGGAGCCGCAGGCACCGGACGAGCCGGAGGCGGCCGCCGCGACGACCGTCTCGACGTCGCCCTCGAGCCGGGTCGCCGTCACCGACCACCACGTGCCGGCGGAGTCCCGCAGCGTCTCGCCGCGGTCGCAGACGAGGACGGTGTCGGCGACGAAGCGGTCGGGCGGCAGCCCGCGGGCGGCCGGCGTCCCCGCTCCGGGCGTGCGCAGCGACTCGTCGAGCTCGAGACCGAGGGCGTCGAGGACCTCGGGGTTGAGGCAGCTCGCACCGGAGCGCACCGCCGCGGTGGAGAGCGGCGGCGACGGTGCGGACGTCCCGGTGCCCGCGCACCCGGCGAGGACGAGCCCGAGCAGCGACGCGACCGCTGCACCCGCCCGTAGCCGCACCCTCGTCCTCCCGTCGTGGCGTCCGTCCCCGGGCGCACGCTCACACGGCCCGGAGGGCCGGTGCGCACGGGGAGGACGACGTCGACGTCGTCCTGCAGCGAGCCTAGGTCGCGGCCGCCGCGGCGTCGCCGTCGGTCGAGGTGCCGATACCGGATCGTTGTCACACGGCCTGCATCGTGAGGTCATCGTGACCTCGACTGCCCGGCGGGCGACCGCCGCCCGGCCGCGCCTCAGGCGGCCGTGCCCTCGCCCCGTCCGAGCGGACGCTCGACGGCGGGCGCCGGCGGCGGGTCGGCCTCGGCCTCGGGGCCGATCCGGACCCAGCGCCGCAGCGCCCAGTCGACGATCAGCCCGATGACGATGCCCCCGACGACGCCGACGACGACGCCGAGCATGGGCGACGAGTGCGAGAAGAGGTGCCCGGCCCCGACGCCGATGGCCGTCGAGTACAGCCCCCACGTCACCGCCGCGATCGCGGACACGAGGACGAAGCGGCGACGACGGTACCCGAGCGCGCCCGCCGTCATGTTGACGGCGACCCGGCCGACGGGGATGTAGCGGGCACCGATGATGAACGCGGCCCCGCGGGTGAGCAGCGCGTGCTCCGCCCAGTCGAGGACGGCCTGCCGGCGCCGCCCCTGGAACAGCCGCAGCCTGCGCACCGGGACCATCGTGCCGACCTGGTAGGCGATCTGGTCGCCCGTGAAGGCCCCGAGCGCCGCGACCACGGGGACGGCCCACAGCTCGGGGGTGCCGGTGGACACCGACATGGAGGCGAGGGCGATGACGACGGACTCGCTGGGGATCGGCGGGAAGAAGCCGTCGACCGTCGCGAACCCGAACAGCACCGCGAAGACCCACGGCGACGCCGCCAGGTCGAGTGCCCACTGCTCGAGCACGTGCCCCTCCCTCCCGCGGACCCGGTGGCGGGCCCGACGTCACCACGCTAGGGCCGCGGTCCGCCCCGGGACATCGGGACACCCCCCGAATCAGCCCTGACGAGCACGGATGTCCTCCGAGGGGCGGGTCAGGGTCGACCCAGGGTCGTCCCCGGGACGGATGTGCCGCTCGACGAACGCACGCAGGACCACGGGCACCGTCGAGACCTCCTTCGTCCGCGCGGCGGCGACGACGTCGTCGACCTCGTCCGGGTCGACGTACCCGTCGTCGCGGTACGCCTCGAGCCGGGTCGCCAGACCGTCGGCGTCGAGCTCGGGGTGGAACTGCGTCGCGTAGACGTGGCGCCCGACACGGAACGCCTGCACGGGCGCGGCCGACGACGTCGCGAGGAGCACCGCGCCCGGCGGCACGTCGCGCAGCGCCTCCTTGTGGCCGACGAACGCGTCGAACCGGTACGGCGCCGCCCCGAGCACCGGGTCGGCCCGGCCGGCCTCGGTGAGCTCGACGGTGACGGCCCCGACGGCCTCGGCGTGCGTGCCGTCGACGACACCGCCGAGGTACCGCCCGAGCGTCCCGATGCCGTAGCAGGCCCCGAGGAACGGCACGTCCGCGGGCACGACCCGGTCGAGCAGCTCGGCGAGGTCCGCCTCGACGCGGCGCTGCACCGGTGACTTCGTGCGCTCGTCGTCGCTCACGCAGAACGGCCCACCACCGAGGACGATGCCCGACCACGCGTCGAGGTCGAGCGCCGGCAGCGGGTGCGCCTCGAGGCGGACCCGCCGCAGGAGGGACTCCGGCAGCCCGGTGCAGCGCAGCATCGCGGCGTACTCGTCGTCCGCGACGGCGTCCTCCGGGCGGGTACCGAGGAAGAGGAACGGCCGCATCGCGCTCCTTCCGCGTCGGCTCAGCCGGTGAGCCCGAACCCCAGCGCCGCGGCGGCCTCGTGCGGGACGGGCTCCCTCCCCCAGTGTGCGCCCCAGGCGTCGCTCGCGGAGAGCGAGCGCAGCTCGGCACGGTCGAGGTAGAGGGTGCCGCCGAGGTGGTCGGTCTCGTGCTGGACGATGCGCGCGGGCCACCCGGTGACGACCTCGTCGACGGCCGCGCCGGTCTCGTCGAGGGCAGTGAGCCGGACCGTGCGCAGGCGCGGCACGACGGCCTGGTAGCCGACGACGCTGAGGCAGCCCTCGTAGAACCCCACCCGCTCGTCGCCCTCCGCGGCGTACGACGGGTTGACGAGCACGCGGAACGGCACCGGCGGGCGCTCCCGCAGCCGCGTGACGTCGGGGTCCGGCGTCCCCGGGTCCTCGACGACGGCGACGGCCAGCGGCAGCCCGATCTGGGGCGCCGCGAGGCCGACGCCGGGCGCCGCACGCATCGTGCGGTGCATGAGCGCGAGCAGGTCCGCGAGCTCGGACGCGTCGAGCTGACCGTCGTACGGCCGCGCGACCGCGCGGAGCACGGGGTGCCCGGCCTGGACGATCGGTGCGGTCGCGTCGGGGCCGTCGGCGTGCGCGGCGTCGAGCGTCCGCAGGACGAGGTCCCGCAGCACCTGGTCGTCCGTGGCGGTCACCGGCGGGCTCAGAGCGCGAGGCGGTCGCGGACGACGTCGGCGAGCTCGTGCGCGACGCGGTCGGCCTCGGCCTGGGTGCCGGCCTCGACCATGACGCGCACGAGCGGCTCGGTCCCCGAGGGACGCAGCAGCACGCGCCCGGTCGACCCGAGCTCCTTCTCCGCCGCGGCGACGGCCTCGGCGAGCTGGTCGTCGTCGGTCCGGGCGCGGTCGACGCCGCCGACGTTGACGAGGGTCTGCGGCAGCCGGCGGACGACCGACGCGAGCTCGGCGAGCGGGCGACCGCTCTGCACGACGCGGGCCGCGAGCTGGAGGGCCGTGAGAAGGCCGTCACCGGTCGTCGCGTGCGCGGCGAGGATGATGTGGCCGGACTGCTCGCCGCCCAGGCCGTAGCCCCCGGCCCGCATGGCCTCGAGGACGTAGCGGTCGCCCACCGCGGTCTCCACGGTGGCGATCCCGGCGTCCTGCATCGCCAGGCGCAGCCCGAGGTTGCTCATGACGGTGGTGACGAGCGTGTCGTGCGGCAGCGCGCCGCGCTCGTGCAGCGCGATCGCGAGCACGCCCATGATCTGGTCGCCGTCGACGAGCGCACCGGTGTGGTCGACCGCGAGGCACCTGTCGGCGTCCCCGTCGAAGGCGACACCGAGGTCGGCGTGCGCGGCGACCACCGCGGCCTGGAGCTGCTCGGGGTGCGTCGAGCCGCACGCCTCGTTGATGTTGCGGCCGTCGGGCGAGGCGTTGATGACGACGACGTCCGCCCCGGCCTGCCGCAGCGCGGTCGGGCCGACCTCGCTCGCGGCGCCGTTCGCGCAGTCGACGACGATGCGCAGCCCGTCGAGACGGGTCGGGACGGTCGAGACGAGGTGGTCGACGTACTGCTGTCCGGCGAGGGCCACGTCGGCGCGGATGCGTCCGACGGCCGCACCCGTCGGACGGTCCCACTCCTCACCGATGCGAGCCTCGATCGCGGCCTCGAGCTCGTCGTCGAGCTTGTGGCCGCCGCGGGCGAGGAACTTCACGCCGTTGTCCGGCATGGGGTTGTGCGACGCGGAGAGCACGACGCCGAGGTCCACCCCGCGCGCGGCCGTGAGGTACGCGACGGCGGGCGTCGGCAGCACGCCGACGTCGTCGACGTCGACGCCGGCGGACGCGAGGCCCGCGGACACCGCGGCGGAGAGGAACTCCCCGGACGCCCGCGGGTCGCGACCGACGACGGCGCGCGGCCGGTGCCCCTCGAACGCACCGGTCGACGCGAGCACGTGCGCCGCCGCGACCGAGACGTCGAGCGCGACCTCCGCCGTGACGTCGCGGTTCGCGAGGCCTCGCACCCCGTCGGTCCCGAACAGTCGACCCATCAACGTGCTCCCTCGTCGTCGTCGGCGCTGCCGTCCACGGTAGGCCGTGGGGCCGGTCGCGCGCCTGTCCTGCTGCTGCCGCGAATCGTGGCGCCCCGCGGGCGCGACCACCCCGCAGGCTGCGCACCGTCGGGGTCAGGGGCCGTCGCGACGCACCCGACCGGTCCCCGGGACGCCGACGGCCCCGGCGGTCGGACCGCCGGGGCCATCGGGTCGTGGCGCTGGATCAGCGCTTGGAGTACTGCGGCGCCTTGCGGGCCTTCTTGAGACCCGCCTTCTTGCGCTCGACCACACGCGCGTCGCGCGTGAGGAAGCCGGCCTTCTTGAGCGCCGGACGGTTGTTCTCGGCGTCGATCGCGTTGAGCGCGCGGGCGATGCCCAGGCGCAGCGCACCGGCCTGGCCGGAGACGCCGCCGCCGGTGATCCGCGCGATGACGTCGAAGCGACCCTCGACGTCCACGGTCTTCAGCGGGGAGTTGACGAGCTGCTGGTGCACCTTGTTCGGGAAGTAGTCCTCGAGGGTGCGGCCGTTGATCGTCCACGTGCCGGTGCCGGGCACCAGACGGACGCGGGCGACGGCCTCCTTGCGGCGGCCGAGCGCCTGGCCCGGTGCCGTGAGGGACTGGCCACGGCCGGTGGGGGCAGCGGTCTCGGAGGTGTAGCTGGTGGGCGTGTCGTCGCCCTCGTACTCGGTCTCGACGGTGGTCTGAGCCACGGGATCCTCGCGTTCTGGGTTTCTCTGCCGCAGCAGCCCGAGGCTTACTGCGCCACCTGGGTCAGCTCGAACGGCTTCGGCTGCTGGGCCGCGTGCGGGTGCTCGGGGCCTGCGTAGACCTTGAGCTTGCTCAGCTGCTGACGACCGAGGGTCGTGTGGGGCAGCATGCCGCGGACGGCCTTCTCGATCGCACGCTCGGGGTGCTTCTCGAGCAGGTCGACGTAACGGGTCGCCCGCAGACCACCCGGGTAGCCGGAGTGCCGGTAGGCGAGCTTGGTCTCACGCTTGTTGCCGGTCAGCGCGACCTTCTCCGCGTTGATGACGATGACGAAGTCGCCGCCGTCGACGTGGGGAGCGAAGGTCGCCTTGTGCTTGCCGCGCAGGAGCGTGGCGACGTGGCTGGCCAGACGGCCGAGCACGACGTCGGTCGCGTCGATGACGTACCAGTTCCGCTCGACGTCGCCGGGCTTCGGGGTGTACGTGCGCACGGGGTGCCTCTGTCTCGTGATACGTGTCGCGGCCGGGCGCACGGAGCGACCGGCCGATGATGGCTGCCGGAGCATCCCGCCCGGCGAGTGGGATCGCACCAGGACGGCCATCGGCACCCGGTGGTGAGAAGCCACCGGTGCGCGACAGGGGACGCACAACGAGACACAAGAGTACCGGCCGTCCCGACGCAGGGCAAAACCCGTGACGCACGTCTCCCCCGTGCCCTCGCCCGCCCCCTCGCTCGCACCCTCCCCGCACGCTCGCCCGGCCGCTCGTCCGGCTCCTCGTCAGGCCCTCGCCGAGCCGCCGGCGGAGTCCTCAGCGCGCACGCTGCACGCGGGCCACGTCCCACACCGGCTCGGGGGCCTCGACGACCGTGCCGTCGGCGGACACGACGAGGAACCGGTCGAACGTGCGGGTGAACCACCGGTCGTGGGTGACCGCCATGACCGTCCCCTCGAACGCGGCCAGCCCCGCCTCCAGCGCCTCCGCCGAGTGCAGGTCGAGGTTGTCCGTCGGCTCGTCGAGCAGCAGGAGCGTGGCTCCCCCGAGCTCGAGCAGGAGGATCTGCAGGCGCGCCTGCTGCCCACCCGACAGCGTCTCGTACGGCTGCTCCGCGGCGGCGACGAGCTCGTAGCGGTCGAGCGCACGGCTCGCGGCCTCCCGGCCCAGGCCCGCCCGGCTGCCCTCGCCGCGGTGGAGGATCTCGAGCAGCGTGCGGCCGACGAGCTCGGGGTGGGCGTGGTTCTGCGCGAACCACCCCGGACGCACCCGGGAGCCGAGGACCACCGTGCCCGTGTGGGCGACGGGCTCCGGGACCGCGCCCGCGGGCGCGTGCTCGGGGTCGGACCCGCCCGCCGCGAGCAGCCGCAGCAGGTGCGACTTGCCCGAGCCGTTCGACCCGAGCACGGCCACCCGCTCGCCGTACCAGACCTCGAGGTCGAACGGCCGCACGAGACCCGTGAGCTCGAGCCCGGTGGCGACGACCGCACGCTTGGCGGTGCGGCCGCCGCGCAGCCGCACGCTCACCCGCTGCTCCTGGGCGAGCTGCGCCGGCGGCCCGGCCTCCTCGAACTTCCGCAGCCGCGTCTGCGCCGCCTGGTAGCGCGAGGCCATCGCGTCGTTGAACGTCGAGCGCACCTTGAGGCCGGCGACGAGCTCGCGCAGCTGGGCGTGCTCCTCCTGCCAGCGCCGCAGCAGCTCCTCGTGCCGCGCGCGACGGTCGGCGCGCGCCTGCGCGTACGTCGCGAACCCGCCGCCGTGCACCCACACCCGGGCACCCCCGGCGGTCGGCTCGAGCGTCGCGACGTGCGTGGCCACGCGCGCGAGCAGCTCGCGGTCGTGGCTGACGAGCAGGACCGTCCGCCCGCTCGTCACGAGCCGGTCCTCGAGCCACCGCTTCGTCGGCACGTCGAGGGCGTTGTCGGGCTCGTCGAGCACGAGGACCTCGTCCGGCCCGCGCAGCAGCGCCTCGAGGACGAGCCGCTTCT
This sequence comes from Actinomycetes bacterium, assembly GCA_023401045.1. GTDB lineage: Bacteria > Actinomycetota > Actinomycetes > Actinomycetales > Cellulomonadaceae > Cellulomonas. Next base: position 1,640 of record JAEXEM010000045.1, on the reverse strand, counting down.
GCTCGCCGCCCGACAGCGACCGGACCTCGCGGTGCTGCGCACGCTCGAACGGCATCGACAGGACGGCGTCGGTCACCCGGTCCCAGCCCGCCTCTGCCTCGTAGCCGCCGACGTCGGCCCAGTCCGCGAGCCCCTGCGCGTACCGCATCTGGGTCGGTTCGTCGTCCGTCTCCATCATCGCGAGCTCGGCCGCCGTCAGCTCGGCCGCCGCGGCGCGCAACGCCGGCGGCGCGAGGTCGGCGAGCAGGTCGCGCACGCTGCGGTCGTCGGCGATCCGCCCGACGTCCTGCCGCATGACCCCGAGCCCGCCGCTGCGCTGCACGGACCCGGTGTGCGGCGCGAGGTCACCGGTGAGGATGCGCAGCAGCGTCGACTTCCCCACGCCGTTGGGCCCGACGAGCGCGGCTCGCGCCCCCTCGGGCACCCGGAACGTGACGTCGGCGAGCAGCGGACGGCCGTCGGGCAGGGTGTACCCGACACCGCCGACGTCGAGGTGTCCCATGCCGGGCAGTCTGCCGCTCCCCGGGTCGCCCGGCAGCCGGATATCGCGGAGCACGCCACGGTCGGTGCCGGGTGGTGTGCTGTGGCGGGTCACCGCGGCCGGTGCTTGGCTCGGAGCATGACCGAGGACACCCCCGCCACCAGCACCGATCCCGAGCTCTCCTCCGAGGGTGACGCGAACCAGCTGCCCAAGGAGGACACGCTCGTCGAGCGCGGTGTCGACGACCTGCTCGACGAGGGCTACGCGCCGCCGGAGCGCGACCGCACGAACCACTGGGGCGAGACCGAGTGGGAGGAGCGGCACGGCGAGTCGCTCGACCAGCGCCTCGCCGAGGAGGAGCCCGACGTGTGGGAGAAGCGCCCCACGCCCCCCGGTGACCGCGAGGAGCTGCGCGCCGGGCGTCTCCTGGAGGACGACGACGCGGTCGACGCCCACGGCACCGACGGCTTCGCGATCGACACCGGCGTCGACGGCGGTGCCGCCACGGCCGAGGAGGCCGCGGTGCACGTCGTCGAGGAGGAGTACGTGCCGGAGGAGGACGACGACGCGTAGCCGACGCCGTCGCGTCAGCAGCAGCCGGGCACGGCCGGGCCGTCGACGTCGTCGGCGGCCCGCCGTGCGCGCGTGCGCTCGGCACGGGCGGCGAGCTCGTCGTCCGCCGGGTACCCGACCTCCTCGAGCGTGAGCCCGTGCGCGGCGACGACGGTCGCACCGCCCTCCCGGCGCCGGCCGTCGAGCAGCTCGCGCGGCCACGTCACCGGGCGGCGGCCCTCGCCGACGGCGAGGCTCGCCCCGACGAGCGCCCGGACCATCGAGTGGCAGAACGCGTCGGCCTGGACGTGCGCGACGACGAGCCCCGCGTCCGGCCCGTCGACCGGCCGGGCCCAGCCGAACTCCTCGAGCGTGCGGATCGTCGTCGCGTCCGGCCGGGGTCGGCAGTACGCCGCGAAGTCGTGCCGCCCGAGCAGGGTGCGGGCAGCTGCGTCCATCGCGTCGACGTCGAGCGGTCTGCGGTGCCACAGCACCCACCCCCGGGTCAGCGGGTCCCGGCGCTCGGCCGCGTCGCACACGCGGTAGGCGTACCGCCGGCGCAGCGCCGAGAACCGCGCGTCGAACCCGTCCGCGGCGCGCGTCACCG
>JAEXEM010000058.1 GCA_023401045.1 Actinomycetes bacterium | reverse complement strand
GGGGAGAGCGCACCTGCCGGGGCCTCGGGGTTCGAGGTCCACCTCGACGTCTTCAGCGGTCCGTTCGACCTGCTGCTCGGGCTCATCGCCAAGCACAAGCTCGACATCACCGAGATCGCGCTGGCGAAGGTCACCGACGAGTTCATCGCCCACATCCGGGCGCGCGAGCGCGAGGCGGCCGCCGGCGGCGCGGGCTGGGACCTGTCGCAGGCGAGCGAGTTCCTCGTCGTCGCCGCCACCCTGCTCGATCTCAAGGCCGCACGGCTGCTTCCGTCGGCGGACGTCGAGGACGCCGAGGACCTCGAGCTGCTCGAGGCACGTGACCTGCTCTTCGCGCGGCTGCTGCAGTACCGCGCCTACAAGGTCGTCGCGGGCGACCTGGGGACCGCGCTCGAGCTCGGCGCACGCCGCTACCCGCGCGCGGTGGGCCTCGAGCCGCACCTCGCGGCGCTCCTGCCCGAGCTCGTGTGGCAGATGGGGCCCGACCAGCTCGCCGAGCTCGCGGCCCGGGCGCTCGCCCCCAAGCCTCCGCCGCCGGGCGTCGACATCAGCCACCTGCACGCCCCGCTCGTCACCGTGCGGGAGCAGGCGGCGGTGCTCGTCGACCGGCTGCGCCACCACGGTGCGGCGACGTTCCGTGCGCTCACCGCCGACGCCGGTGAGCCGGTCGTCGTCGTCGTGCGGTTCCTCGCCCTGCTCGAGCTGTTCCGGGAGGGGGCCGTCGCCTTCGACCAGGTGGTGCCGCTGGGCGAGCTCACGGTGCGTTGGACCGGCAGCGAGGACGGTGACGTCGCCGTGTCCGACGACTTCGACCGCGACGACGAGGGCCCGCTGCCCACCGTCGACATCCCCGAGGAGACCGCATGACCGAGCCGACGGCCCCGCCGGTGCCGGCCGACGTCCTGACCGACACCCCGACCGACGAGGACGTCGTCGACGTCGACGCGCTCCCGGGCGGGGCGCTCGCCGCGCTCGAGGCCGTCCTCATGGTCGCCGACGAGCCCGTGCCGGCGGTGCGTCTGGCGACGGCGCTCGCGCTGCCGACCGACCGTGTCGAGGTGCTGCTCGCCGAGCTCGCCGCGGAGTACCGCGGGGAGCTCGGCGGCCGCGTCCGCGGTTTCGAGCTGCGGCGCGTCGGGGACGGCTGGCGGATCTACTCCGGGACGGCCTACGGCGACGTCGTCGGCCGGTTCGTCGTCGACGGCCAGACGTCGCGGCTCACGCAGGCGGCGCTCGAGACGCTCGCGGTCGTCGCGTACCGCCAGCCGGTGAGCCGCGGGCAGGTCTCGGCGGTGCGCGGGGTCAACGTCGACGGCGTCATGCGCACGCTCACGACCCGTGGTCTCGTCGCCGAGGTCGGGCAGGACGCGGCGACCGGTGCGGTGCTCTACGGAACCACGGGATACTTCTTGGAGCGGATGGGACTGTCGAGCCTCGACGAGCTGCCCCCGCTGGCGCCCTACCTGCCGGACATCGAGACGTTGGAGGGCGTCGACACGAGCGACGGACCGGAGGTCGGACGATGAGCGGCAAGGGTGCACGTGGGCACCGCGGGCGGACGACGGGCACGGCCACGGGCCGACCGGGCGGAGCGCCCAGGCGTCCCACGGGCGGCGCACGCCGCCCGCAGCGCAGGCCGGAGCCGGAGCCGATCGACGTGCACGACCCCGACGGCGTCCGCCTGCAGAAGGTGCTCGCGTCGGCAGGTCTCGGGTCGCGGCGCGCGTGCGAGGGGCTCATCGCCGCGGGGCGGGTGAGCGTCGACGGCCAGGTCGTCACCGAGCTCGGCGTGCGGGTCGACCCGCGGACGGCGGCGATCCACGTCGACGGCATGCGCGTGCAGCTCGACGGGTCCCTCGTCACGCTCGCGCTCAACAAGCCGAAGGGCGTCGTCTCGACGATGCACGACCCGGACGGGCGGCCCTCGCTCGCGCAGTTCGTCGCGAACCGTGAGGAGCGGCTGTTCCACGTCGGGCGTCTCGACGCCGACTCCGAGGGCCTGCTGCTGCTGACGAACGACGGCGAGCTCGCCAACCGGCTCGCACACCCCTCGCACGGGGTCGCCAAGACGTACCTCGCCGAGGTCGAGGGGCGTGTCAAGGAGTCCCTCGGCCAGCGCCTCAAGTCCGGCGTCGAGCTCGAGGACGGGCCGGTCAAGGTCACCGGGTTCAAGATCGTCCAGGTCGCGAGCCACGCCAGCCTCGTCGAGGTCGTCCTCCAGGAGGGCCGCAACCGTGTCGTGCGCCGCATGCTCGAGGAGGTCGGTCACCCGGTCACCCGTCTCGTGCGCACCCGCATCGGCCCGATCCGCCTCGGTGACCTGCGCCCGGGGCGCACCCGGGTGCTCTCGCAGACCGAGATCGGCTCGCTCATGACCGCGGTGGGCATGTGAGCGTCGCCACCCTGGGCCCGGTGCGCGTCGTCGGCACCGGGCTGCTCGGCACGTCCGTCGGGCTGGCGCTGCGCCAGCACGGCGTCGACGTCCAGCTCGAGGACCCGTCGCGCACGGCGCTCGCCCTCGCGCGCGACGTCGGTGCCGGGGCGCCCGTCACGGCGGGCACCCCCGAGCCGACGCTCGTCGTCGTCGCCGCGCCCCCGGACGTCACGGCCGACGTCGTGGCGCAGGCGCTCACGCGCCACCCGGACGCCGTCGTCACCGACGTCGCGAGCGTCAAGGGGTACGTGCTGCGCGAGCTGCGCGACTCCGGGGCCGACCTCACCCGGTACGTCGGCTCGCACCCGATGGCGGGCCGGGAGCGTTCCGGGCCGTCGGCGGCCGTGCCGGACCTCTTCCTCGGCCGGCCCTGGGTCATCGCGGACTCCGGCGCCTCGCGCGACGACGCCCTCCTGGCCGTCCGGCACCTCGCGGTCGACCTCGGGGCGGTCCCGGTGACGATGGACGCCCACGAGCACGACGCGGCCGTCGCGGTCGTCTCCCACGTGCCGCAGCTCGCGTCCTCGCTCGTCGCCGCACGGCTGCGGGGGGTCGGTCAGGAGGCGCTCGGGCTCGCGGGCCAGGGCCTGCGGGACGTCACGCGGCTCGCGGCGTCCGACCCGGCGCTGTGGACGTCGATCCTCGCGGCGAACGCCGCGGCCGTGCGCGACGTCCTCGCGAGCCTGCGCGACGACCTCGACGTCGTCGTCGGGGCGCTCGACCTCGCAGCCGCGGCCCGCGGGCCCGAGGACGTCGAGCTCGGCGCGCTCGCGACGATCGCCCGCTCGATCGCCGACGGGAACGCCGGCGTCGCGCGCATCCCCGGCAAGCACGGTGGCGCGAGCAAGCAGTACGCGGTCGTCACCGTCCTCGTGCCGGACCGCCCAGGGGAGCTGGCGCGCCTCATGGGCGACGTCGGTGCCGCCGGGGTCAACATCGAGGACCTGCAGATCGAGCACGCCGCCGGTCGCCCGGTCGGCATGACGTCCATCTCGGTGCTGCCCTCGCGCGCCGAGCACCTGGAGACCGAGCTGGCCGCTCGGGGTTGGAGGCTGGTGAGTTGAGCACCGTCGTGGCGGTGGACGGACCGTCGGGGTCCGGCAAGTCGAGCGTGTCGCGGGAGGTCGCGCGCCGGCTCGGGCTCGCGTACCTCGACACGGGCGCGATGTACCGTGCGGCCACGTGGTGGTGCCTCGACCAGGGCGTCGAGCTCACCGACACCGCCGCGGTCGCCGCGGCCGTGCGGGCGATGCCCCTCGACCTCGGGCTGGACCCCGCGGCACCGACCTTCGAGGTCGACGGCAGGGACGTCGCCGCGGACATCCGCACGACGGAGATCTCCTCGGCGGTGAGCGCCGTCGCGACGAACCTCGACGCGCGCGCCGAGCTGGGCCGGCGGCAGCGGGCCGTCATCGAGGCCGAGCGTGCCGGCGGCTGGTCCGGCGGGCGCGGTGTCGTCGCCGAGGGGCGTGACATCACGACCGTGGTCGCCCCGGACGCGGACGTGCGTGTCCTGCTCACCGCCGACGAGCAGGCACGCCTCGCCCGCCGGGCCCGCGAGCTGCACGGCACCGACGACGCCGCGGCGATCGCGGCGACGCACGACCAGGTGGTGCGCCGCGACGCGGACGACTCGACGGTCGTGCAGTTCCACGTCGCCGCCGACGGCGTGACGACCGTGGACTCCTCGCTGCTCGACCTCGAGCAGACCGTGACCGCGGTGCTCGACGTCGTCGAGCGCACGCTCGCGGCACAGCGGTGAGCGACCACCACGACCCGCACGTGCCGTCGCCGGCCGGACCGGTGTGGGGGCGGCAGGTCGGCCGGTTCCTCGCCCACGTCGTGTGGGACACGCACGTCGCGGGGGCGGACCTCGTGCCGCGGACGGGTCCGGTGCTGCTGGCCGCGAACCACGTGACTCTGCTCGACGGGCCGCTGCTCGTCGGAGCGTCCCCGCGTCCGCTGCACGTGCTCGTCAAGGCCGAGCTCTTCCGCGGCCCGGTCGGTGCCTTCCTGCGCGCCGCGGGGCAGATCCCCGTCGACCGGTCGATGGGTCGGCCGGCGCTGCAGTCGGCGCTCGGGGTGCTGCGCCGCGGCGGGGCCGTCGGCATCTTCCCCGAGGGGACGCGAGGGCGCGGCACGGCCGAGGACCTGCGTGCGGGGGTCTCGTGGCTCGCGGTCCACGGGCAGGCGCCGGTCGTCCCGGTCGCGATCCTCGGCACCCGCCGGACGGGGGAGTCACTGCACGGTCTGCCGGGGGTCCGCCGCGACCTGTTCGTCGAGTTCGGCGAGCCGCTCGACCTCAGCGGCTCGGGCCTGCCCCGCCGCGAGGCGATCGCGCAGGCGTCGCGGACGCTGAGCGACGCCATGGGCGCCCTCATCGTCTCGGCGCAGCACCGCACGGGTGTCTCGCTGCCGGACGACGACCCCCGCGCGGCACGCTGAGCCGGTGCCGGCCGGCCGGCTGGACGGAGCGGTGCGCCGGGCAGGGGACAATGGAGCCATGGACCAGTCCGACCCGACCCTGACGAGCGCCGCCCACGACCCCGCCGACGACGTGGACGCAGTCGACGACGCCGCTCGTGAGCGCGCCCTGCGCGCCGGGCTCGAGGACTACGAGCTGGAGGACGAGGACCTCGCCCTCCTGGGGTCCGAGGGTCTCGACGAGGGTGCCGCCGACGTCGAGCCCGCGCTGCCCGTGCTCGCCGTCGTCGGCCGCCCGAACGTCGGCAAGTCGACCCTCGTCAACCGCATCCTCGGCCGCCGCGAGGCCGTCGTCGAGGACACCCCCGGTGTCACCCGCGACCGCGTGAGCTACCCGGCCGAGTGGGCCGGCCGCCGGTTCACGCTCGTCGACACCGGCGGCTGGGAGGTCGACGTCGCCGGCATCGACAAGCGCGTGGCGCAGCAGGCGGAGGTCGCCGTCGACCTCGCCGACGCGGTGCTCTTCGTCGTCGACGCGACCGTCGGCTCGACGGACACCGACGAGCAGGTCGTGCGGCTGCTGCGCCGCTCCGGCAAGCCCGTCGTCCTCGTCGCGAACAAGGTCGACGGCCCGGCCGTCGAGGCGGACGCCGCGGTGCTGTGGTCGCTCGGCCTCGGGCAGCCGTACCCCATCTCCGCGCTGCACGGCCGCGGCACCGGCGACCTGCTCGACGCGGCGATGGACGCCCTCCCGCGGATCTCGGCGCACGCCGTGCCGCTGCCGGACGGCCCGCGGCGAGTCGCGCTCGTCGGGCGACCGAACGTCGGCAAGTCGTCGCTGCTCAACAAGGTCGTCGGCTCCGAGCGCGTCGTCGTCGACGACACCGCCGGCACGACGCGCGACCCGGTCGACGAGCTCGTCGCGCTCGGCGGCAAGCCGTGGGTGTTCGTCGACACCGCAGGCATCCGGCGCCGTGTGCACCAGACGTCCGGCGCGGACTTCTACGCCTCGCTGCGCACCCAGGCGGCGATCGAGAAGGCCGAGGTCGCCGTCGTCCTCGTCGACGCCTCGCAGCCGATGACCGAGCAGGACATCCGCATCGTCCAGCAGGTCATCGACGCCGGGCGAGCGCTCGTCGTGGCGTACAACAAGTGGGACCTCATGGACGAGGACCGCCGCCCGTACCTCGAGCGGGAGATCGAGCAGCAGCTCGTCCAGGTGCAGTGGGCGCCGCGCGTCAACGTCTCGGCGCGGACCGGCTGGCACACCGACCGGCTCGTGCCGGCGCTGGAGAAGTCCCTCGACTCGTGGGACACCCGCATCTCGACGGGCAAGCTCAACGCGTTCCTCGGTGAGCTCGTCTCGGCGCACCCGCACCCGCTGCGCGGCGGCAAGCAGCCGCGCATCCTCTTCGCCACCCAGGCCTCCACGCGCCCGCCGCGGTTCGTCATCTTCGCCACCGGGTTCCTCGAGCCGACGTACCGCCGGTTCATCGAGCGCCGGCTTCGCGAGACGTTCGGCTTCGAGGGCACGCCGATCTCCATCTCGGTGCGCGTGCGCGAGAAGCGCCGGCGGTGACGTCCGCGTGAGCCCGGCGCAGCCCTCAGGCGCGGCGGCACGCACCACCCACGTGCTGCTGCGCCTCGGGCTGCCCCGCGACCCGCGCGCGACCCGCCACCTCGGCACCTTCCTCGTCGCCACCGCGGCGACGGTCCTGCTCACCCGCGCGTTCCTCGCCGCGACGGGCTACCCGCAGCTCGGCGGCGGTGGGCTGCACATCGCGCACGTCCTCTGGGGCGGGCTGCTCATGGCACTCGCCTTCCTCCTCCTGCTGTCGTTCTCCGGGCCGGCGCTACGTCCCTTCGGTGCGCTCCTCGGGGGCGTGGGGTTCGGTCTCTTCGTCGACGAGGTCGGCAAGTTCGTCACCTCCGACAACGACTACTTCTACGAGCCCACCGCGGCGATCATCTACGCGACCGTCGTCGGGCTCGGTCTCGTCGCCGAGGCGCTGCACGGCCGGCGACCGCCGGACCCGCGCGAGGCGCTCGCCGGTGCCGTCGACGAGGCCGTCGCCGGTGTCGTCGGCGGGTTCACCCCCGCGGCACGGCACCGCGCCGAGCAGCGGCTCGCGCACGCCGGTGACGTCCCCGGGACGGCGGAGACCCGCGCGCTGCTGCGCAGCATCGACGAGGACCACGCCGAGCTGCCCGACCCGGTGGACGCCGTCTCGTCGTGGGTCGTGCGCGTGCTCCACACGCTCGTGCGCGCACGGTTCGTGCCGTGGCTCGCCGTCGTCGTGCTCGTCGGCTCGTCCGCGGTGACGGTCACCCGCGCCGTCCTCGCCTGGGCGGCGGGTGAGGACGTCCTGTGGTGGGTCGTCACCGGGGCGCTGCTCGCGGGGGCGGCGAGCGTGGTCCTGTGCGTCGTCGGGCTGCTGCGCGTGCGGCGGGACGCCGTCGAGGGCTACGAGTGGTTCCGCCGGGCGGTCCTCGTCAGCCTCCTCGTCACCCAGTTCTTCCTCTTCCGCATCTCGCAGTGGGACGCGACCTGGGGCCTGCTCGTCGACCTGCTCGTCCTCGGTGTCGTCGGCGCCGAGCTCGAGGTGCTGCGCCGCCGGCGCGAGGAGCGCGCCGGCGCACGCGTCTGACGCGCCGCCGGAGGGCCGCGTGGTCGGGGGAGAGGCCTGCGGTGCGGTAGAGTCTTCGAGGCTTCTGCGGAAGCCATCGGGCTGTGGCGCAGCTTGGTAGCGCACTTGACTGGGGGTCAAGGGGTCGCAGGTTCAAATCCTGTCAGCCCGACAGAGACGTGCACGTCGGAGGCCCGCACCACTTCGGTGGTGCGGGCCTCCGTGCATCTTCCCCCGCTCGTCCCGCGCGGCCGTGCCGGCTGCCCGTACGCTCGGGCACGTGCCTGCCGACGTCATCGTCCTCACCGGACCGCCGGGTGCCGGCAAGACGACGACCGCCCGCAGGCTCGCCACGGGCTACGAGCGGGCGGTGCACCTGCACACCGACGACTTCTGGCACGTCATCGTCGCGGGCGTGGTGCCGCCGTACCTGCCGGAGGCGGACGCGCAGAACCGCACCGTCATGGGTGTCGTGGGTGCCGCGGCGTGGACGTACGCCGGTGGGGGCTTCACGACGGTCGTCGACGGGATCGTCGGACCCTGGATGCTTCCTCACGTGCGCGCGGGCCGGGCCTCCGTCCGGCTGCACTACGTCGTGCTGCGTCCTGCGCGGGACGAGACGCTGCGGCGGGCGCAGGCACGCACCGAGGCCGGGGCGCTGGTCGACGAGGGGCCCGTGACGGCCATGTGGGACGAGTTCGCCGACCTCGGAGCGCTCGAGCGCCACGTCGTCGACACGACGGCGCAGACCCCGGACGAGACGCTGGCCACGGTGCGGGCAGCCGTCGCGAGCGAGGCGTACCTGCTCGCCTGAGAGCGCAGCGGCCCGGCGGGCCCCGCGCGCGGACGTGCCGTCGGCGAGGCGGCCGGCGACCCGGGGGCCCGGCGCGGGTGCACCTCCGACCAGGACGTGGACGCAGCGTCCGCACGTTGCGCGCCGTGCCGGAGCGCCGAGCCGGGGGTCCTGCCGGGCCCCCGGCTCGGGAGGGGGCTGGGTGCGTCCCTCGTCCGCACATACGTTCGCGTCGGCCCGCACGGGGCCACGCACGTCGAGAGGACCCACCCATGAACGTCACCCTCATCACCGGCGCCACCAAGGGCATCGGTCTCGAGACCGCACGCCAGCTCGTCGAGGCCGGGCACGTCGTCTACGTCGGCGCACGCGACGCCGGGCGCGGCGCCACCGCCGCGGCCTCCGTCGGTGCGCGCTGCGTGCGGCTCGACGTCACGGACGACGCGTCCGTCGCGAGCGCGCTCGCGGAGATCGACGCCGCCGAGGGGCGCCTCGACGTCCTCGTCAACAACGCCGGCATCGCCGAGCCCACCCTCGACGGGCCGTCGGCGCTGCGGGTCTTCGACACGAACGCGGTCGGGATCGTCCGCGTCACCGAGGCGGCGCTGCCGCTGCTGCGCAAGGCGCCCCACCCGAACGTCGTCACGGTGTCGAGCAGCGCCGGGTCGTTCTGGGCGGCGACGAACCCCGACCGGCCCGAGTTCCACCTGCGCAGCGCCGTGTACGCGGCGTCGAAGTCGGCCGCGACCATGCTCACGCTCCAGTACGCCAAGGCGCACCCGGACGTGCGGTTCAACGCCGTCGAGCCCGGGTACACCGCGACCGACC
>JAEXEM010000025.1 GCA_023401045.1 Actinomycetes bacterium | reverse complement strand
ACACCCCGCCGGGCGGCGCCACCCCCCGGGGCGGGGGGCGGGCGTCCCGGCACCGGCGACGAGCGAGGACCCATGGACACCGAGCACATCCTCGAGATGCGCGGCATCACGAAGACCTTCCCCGGGGTGGCGGCGCTCTCCGACGTCAACCTCTCCGTGCGTCGCGGCGAGATCCACGCGATCTGCGGGGAGAACGGGGCGGGCAAGTCGACGCTCATGAAGGTGCTGTCGGGCATCTACCCGCACGGCACGTACGAGGGCGAGATCGTCCTCGACGGTGAGGTGCAGGAGTTCCGGGGGGTGCGGGACTCCGAGCGTCGGGGGGTCGTCATCATCCACCAGGAGCTCGCCCTGTCGCCGTTCCTGTCGATCGCCGAGAACATCTTCCTCGGCAACGAGCGGGCCGAGCGTGGCGTCGTCGACTGGAACCGGACGAACTCCGAGGCCGCCCGCCTGCTCGCGCGCGTCGGTCTCGACGAGCGCCCCGACACCCGGGTGAGCGACATCGGCGTCGGCAAGCAGCAGCTCGTCGAGATCGCCAAGGCGCTCTCGAAGGAGGTGCGGCTGCTCATCCTCGACGAGCCGACCGCCGCCCTCAACGACGAGGACTCGGCGCACCTGCTCGGGCTCATCGAGGGGCTGCGTACCGAGGGCATCACCGCGATCATCATCAGCCACAAGCTCAACGAGATCGAGGCGATCGCCGACACGACGACGATCATCCGCGACGGCCGGACGATCGAGACGCTGAGCATGCGCGGCGACGAGCCGGTCACCGAGGAGCGGATCATCCGCGGCATGGTCGGGCGCCCGCTCGACCACCGGTTCCCCGAGCGCACACCGAGCATCGGCGAGGAGGTCCTGCGCATCGAGGACTGGACCGTGCACCACCCCGTCGACCAGGACCGCAAGGTCGTCGACGGCGCGAGCCTCACGGTGCGCCGCGGCGAGATCGTCGGCCTCGCCGGGCTCATGGGCGCCGGGCGGACCGAGCTGGCGATGAGCGTGTTCGGCCGCTCGTACGGCACCCGCGTCTCCGGGCGGGTCCTCAAGGACGGGCGGGAGATCAGCACCGCGACGGTGCGGCAGGCCATCGCGCACGGCATCGCCTACGCCACCGAGGACCGCAAGCGCTTCGGGCTCAACCTCATCGACACCGTCCAGCACAACGTGTCTGCCGCGGCGCTGCGCAAGCTCGCGCGTGCGGGCGTCGTCGACCGTGAGGCGGAGACGCGGGTCGCGGACCGGTACCGCACCGACCTCAACATCAAGACCCCGACGGTCTCGGCGCTCGTCGGCAAGCTCTCCGGCGGCAACCAGCAGAAGGTCGTGCTGTCGAAGTGGATCTACGCCGACCCGGACGTGCTCATCCTCGACGAGCCGACCCGCGGCATCGACGTCGGTGCCAAGTACGAGATCTACACGATCGTCAACCGGCTCGCGGAGGCCGGCAAGGGCGTGCTCGTCATCTCCTCGGAGCTGCCCGAGCTCATCGGCATCTGCGACCGCATCTACACCCTCAGCCAGGGGCGGGTCACCGGCGAGGTCGCCCGTGAGGACGCGACCCAGGAGCACCTCATGCACTTCATGACGATGGACAAGGACGGGATCGCACGATGAGCACGACCACCGACGTCAACGTCCCCTCACCCACGCCTCCCGACGCCCCGCGGATGTCGATCGGCCGGCGCCTGCAGGGCCTCGGCGGCAACGCGCGGCAGTACGGCATCTTCGGCGCGCTCGTCGTCATCGTCCTGCTGTTCCAGGTCCTCACCGACGGCAAGCTGCTGCTCGCGAACAACGTCGCGGCGCTGTTCCAGCAGAACGCCTACGTCATGATCCTCGCCATCGGCATGGTCATGGTCATCGTCGCCGGGCACATCGACCTGTCGGTGGGGTCGGTCGTCGCGTTCGTCGGCGGCATCGTCGCGGTGACGATGCGTGAGCCCGTCGGCCTGCCGTGGTTTGCCGCCGTCCTCATCGGCATCGCCGTCGGTGCGCTCGTCGGGGCCTGGCAGGGCTTCTGGGTCGCGTACGTCGGCATCCCGGCGTTCATCGTCACCCTCGCCGGCATGCTCATCTTCCGCGGGCTCGCGCTCGTCATCGTGGGGGAGACGCTCGCCGGGCTGCCCGCGCCGTTCATCCGGATCTCGAAGGGGTCGCTGCCGAACGTCCTCGGGTACGTGAGCAACATGGACGTCGTCACGCTCGTCATCGGCGCTCTCGCCATCGCGGCGATCGTCATCGGCCAGGTCCGGGCGCGGCGCGCGCTGCGCCGGCACGACCTGCACGTCGAGGCGTTCGGGCTCTTCGTCGCGAAGCTCGTGCTCGTCGCCGTCGGCATCGGTCTGCTCACGGTCATCCTGTCGTTCTCCGCGGGCGGGACGCCCATCGTCCTCGTCGTCGTCGGCGTACTCGTCGTCGTGTACTCGTTCCTCATGGGGCGCACCGTGTTCGGCCGCCACATCTACGCCATCGGCGGGAACCGTGCCGCGGCGGCGCTGTCCGGTGTCGACACGCGACGGGTCGACTTCTGGATCTTCGTCAACATGGGCCTGCTCACCGGGATCGCCGCGGTCGTCACGACGGCCCGCTCCGGTGCGGCCATCGCCTCGGCCGGCACGGGCTACGAGCTCGACGCGATCGCCGCGTGCTTCATCGGCGGCGCGGCGGTGACCGGCGGCATCGGGCGGGTCTCGGGGGCCATCGTCGGCGCGCTCATCATGGGCGTGCTCAACATGGGTCTGTCGATCCTCTCGGTCGACCCGGCGTGGCAGCAGGCCATCAAGGGCTTCGTCCTCCTGCTCGCGGTCGCGTTCGACCTGGTGAACAAGCGGCGCGCGGGGACCCGCTAGTCCCCGGGACCCGGTGTGCGCCCCGGTAGGTTGCCCCCGTGAGCAGGCGAGCGGCAGCGGGCTCGCAGACGGCGCTGCGGGAGGCGAACCGGGCCCTCGTCGTCGGCACCGTGCAGCAGTACGGAGGGCTCACCCAGGTCGAGCTGTCCGCGGCGACGGGGCTGTCGCAGGCGACGGTCTCGAACATCGTGCGCGAGCTGCTCGCCGCCGGGGTCGTCGACACCGCGGTGACGACACGCAGCGGACGGCGGGCCCAGCTCGTCACGCTCGCGCGCCGGGTGGGGCTCGTCGTCGGGGTGCACGTCGGGCACCGCCACCTGCGGGTCGCGCTCGGGGACTTCGCGCACGAGGTCGTCGCCGAGCAGTCGCTGCCGCTGCCGTACGAGCACCCGTCGGACACGACGCTCGACCGGGCGGCGCTGCTCGTCATGGACCTGCTCGACCGCATCGGGTCGGACCTCGACGAGGTCGTCGCCGTCGGTGTCGGCGTCCCCGCGCCGGTCGACGCCGACACCGGGATGGTCTCGGTGCCGGGCGTGCTGCGCGGGTGGGAGGGTGAGCACCTCGGGCAGGTGCTGAGCAAGCGGCTCGCGCGCCCGGTCGTCGTCGACAACGACGCGAACCTCGGTGCGCTCGCGGAGTCGACGCTCGGCGCCGCGCGCGGCTACCGCGACGCGGTGTACGTGCGCGTGTCGTACGGCACGTGCGCGGGCATCGTCATCAACGGCCGGCTGCACCGCGGCTTCGCCGGGACCGCGGGGGAGATCGGGCACGTCCAGGTCGACGCCGCGGGGCACATCTGCCGGTGCGGTGCGCGGGGGTGTCTCGACACCGTCGTCGGTGCGGCGGCGCTCGTCGAGCCGCTGCGGGCGGCGCACGGGTCGCTCGCGCTGCGGGACGTCATCGCGCGGACCCGCGCGGGGGACCCGGGGTTCGCGCGGGTCGTCGCCGACGCGGGGGCGCTCATCGGGTCGGTGGTCGCCGGGCTCGGCACGGCCGTCAACCCGCAGTGCGTCGTCGTCGGGGGTGAGCTCGCGCAGACGGGGGAGGTGCTGCTCGCTCCGTTGCGGGAGGCGGCACGCGGCCGGGTGCTCGCGAACCGGATCGCCCCGCTCGACGTCGTGCCGGCGGCGCTCGGCCAGCGCGCCGAGCTCGTGGGGGCGCTGCTGCTCGCGCTGCGGTCGGCGGACGTGCCGCTGCGGGTGGACGGCACGTCCGTCCCCGCTGCTGCGGTCGAGGACCTCGCCGGGGGCGAGGACGATGGTTGACGCGGGCCGGGTGCAGGGCTTCACTTCACGGGGCACGTGCTGCGACGGGGAGCAGGTGGACGAGGCATGACGGACGGGACGGCGGCGCCCCTGCTCTCGATGCGTGGCGTCACCAAGCGGTTCGGCGGGGTCGAGGCGCTCGTCGACGTCGACCTCGACGTCCACGCCGGTGAGGTCGTCGCGCTCGTCGGGGACAACGGGGCGGGCAAGTCCACGCTCGCGAAGGTCGTCGCGGGCGTCCTCGAGCCGGACGCAGGGCTCGTCGAGGTCGACGGCGCGCCGGTGAGCATCCCGACCCCCGCGGCGGCGCACGCGCTCGGCGTCGCGACGGTCTTCCAGGACCTCGCGCTGTGCGACAACCTCGACGTCACCTCCAACCTCTTCCTCGGCCGCGAGCTGCACGACCGGTTCGGCCGGCGCGACGACGAGCGGATGGAGCAGGCCGCCCGGCGCATCCTGCGCGACCTCACGAGTCGGATCCCGTCGGTCAGGGTGCCGCTCGAGCACCTGTCGGCCGGGCAGCGGCAGTCGGTCGCGATCGCCCGCACGCTCATCGGATCCCCGCGGATCGTCGTGCTCGACGAGCCGACGGCGGCGCTGTCCGTGGCGCAGACCGCGGAGGTGCTCGTCCACATCGAGGGGCTGCGCGACCTCGGGCTCGGCGTCATCCTCATCAGCCACAACATGACGGACGTGCGGTCGGTCGCCGACCGGGTCGAGGTGCTGCGCCACGGGCGCAACAACGGGTCGTTCGACGCCCGGACGACGGGGTACGAGCAGATCCTCGCGGCGATCACGGGAGCGGTCCGTCCCGGGCGACGGCCCGCTGCCGCGACCTGGGCCTGACGCCCTCCCTCCCCGGTGGTCACCGTGCGCCGTCACCGGTGTCTGCTCGGGGCGTCACATGTGAGCGCTCACGTTCGCGTTGGTCGCCCGTCCGGGTGCGCGGCCGAGACCGTGATGAGTTCGTAACCAAATCGAAGCGGCCCCGTCTTGACTTCGGATTCCGAACAGAAGCAAGGTATGGCCAGCTGCACGGGACGTCGACGACCTGTCACCACGCGCCCGGCGGTGGACGTACCTCGACCGGGCCCGCGACGACGCGACGCCCGACTCCCGAAGGATTCGGGACCAGAACCTCTCGACGACGAGAAGGAGCAGCACGATGCGACGCAAGCTCACCATGGTGGCGACGGCCGGGGTGCTCGCCCTGGGCCTCGCGGCCTGCGGCGGCGGCGGTGCGGGGAGCACCGGCGACGAGCCCGCCGGCGGCGGTGCCGAGCCGAGCGACATCACCATCGGTGTCGCGATGCCGACCGAGACCTCCGAGCGCTGGATCGCCGACGGCAACGCCGTCAAGGCCGGCCTCGAGGACCTCGGGTACAAGGTCGACCTGCAGTACGCGGGTGACGACATCCCGACGCAGACCCAGCAGATCGACCAGATGATCACGAGCGGGGCGGACGTCCTCATCATCGCCTCGATCGACGGCACGGCCCTCACGAGCCAGCTCGAGGCTGCCGCCGCGGCGAACATCCCGGTCATCGCGTACGACCGCCTCATCCGCGACAGCGAGAACGTCGACTTCTACGTGACGTTCGACAACTTCGCCGTCGGTGTCGCCCAGGGCACCGCCCTGCTGCGCGGCATGGGCATCGTCGACGAGTCCGGCGAGGAGGTGGCGGGCGTCACCGGCCCGTTCAACGTCGAGCTGTTCGCCGGCTCGCCCGACGACAACAACGCCGGGTTCTTCTTCAACGGCGCGATGTCCGTGCTGCAGCCGTACATCGACAGCGGCGTCCTCGTCGTCAAGTCCGGCCAGACGGACTTCGACACCGTCGCCACGCTGCGCTGGTCGCAGGAGGCCGCGCAGAAGCGCATGGAGGACCTCCTCACCTCGACGTACTCGGACGGCTCGAAGCTGAGCGGCGTGCTCGCCCCGTACGACGGCATCTCCCGCGGCATCATCACCGCGCTCCAGGGCGTGGGCATGGGCCCGACGATCGAGGCCGGCCTGCCGATCGTCACCGGCCAGGACGCCGAGATCGCCTCGGTCAAGCTCATCAACGACGGCGTGCAGTCCTCGACGATCTTCAAGGACACCCGCAAGCTCGCCGAGCAGTCGATCAAGGCCGCGCAGGCCTACATCGACGGCGAGGAGCCCGAGGCCAACGACACCAAGACGTACGACAACGGCAAGAAGGTCGTGCCGTCCTACCTCCTCACCGTCGACACGGTCTTCACGGCGGACATCACGCCGCTGCTCATCGACTCCGGCTACTGGAGCGAGGCGGAGGTCCAGTCGGGCGTCGCCGACTGACCGACACGCGTGGCCCGGGCGGGCAGGACCCGCCCGGGCCGCGCGGCTTCCACCACCAGCACCAGTGAACGGAGGGGTCATGGACCACGACGTCATCCTCGAGATGCGGTCCATCACCAAGACCTTCCCGGGCGTCAAGGCGCTGCAGGACGTCAACCTCACCGTCCGGCGTGGGGAGATCCACGCCATCTGCGGGGAGAACGGCGCCGGCAAGTCGACGCTCATGAAGGTGCTGTCCGGGGTCTACCCGCACGGCACGTACGACGGCGAGATCGTCCTCGACGGCGAGGAGATGCGGTTCGGGTCGATCAACGACTCCGAGGGCCGTGGCATCGTCATCATCCACCAGGAGCTCGCCCTGGTGCCGTACCTCTCGGTCGCCGAGAACATCTTCCTCGGCAACGAGGTCAAGGGCACCGGCCCGCTCATCGACTGGAACAAGGCGAACGCCGAGGCCGCCGCCCTGCTCGACCGGGTCGGCCTGCGCGAGAACCCCACGACGCCGATCTCGCAGCTCGGCGTCGGCAAGCAGCAGCTCATCGAGATCGCCAAGGCGCTCTCGAAGGAGGTCCGGCTCCTCATCCTCGACGAGCCGACCGCAGCGCTCAACGACACCGACTCCGAGCACCTGCTCGGGCTGCTGCGTCAGCTCAAGGCGCAGGGCATCACGTCGATCATCATCAGCCACAAGCTCAACGAGATCGCGGAGATCGCCGACCGCACGACGATCATCCGCGACGGCCGCACCATCGAGACGCTCGACATGAGCGACGCGGCCTCCACCCAGGACCGCATCATCCGCGGCATGGTGGGGCGCGACCTCGAGCACCGGTACCCCGAGCGTCCCCACGACGTGGGCGACGAGGTGCTGCGGGTCGAGCACTGGACGGTCCACCACCCGACGCAGAGCGACCGGGTCGTCATCGACGACGCCTCGTTCACCGTGCGCGCGGGCGAGGTCGTCGGGATCGCCGGCCTCATGGGGGCCGGGCGCACCGAGCTGGCGATGAGCATCTTCGGGCGCTCGTACGGGCGCGGCATCTCCGGGCGGATCTTCAAGAACCGTGAGGAGATCCAGGTCCGGGACGTCGACGAGGCCATCTCTCACGGGCTCGCGTACGCCACCGAGGACCGCAAGCGGTACGGGCTCAACCTCATCGAGGACGTGCGCCGCAACGTCTCGGCGGCCGGTCTGCGCCGGCTCGCCCCGCGCGGCTGGGTCAACGGCAACGAGGAGGTCCGCGTCGCCGAGGAGTACCGCACGAGCCTCAACATCAAGACGCCGACCGTCATGTCGGTCGTCGGCAAGCTGTCCGGCGGCAACCAGCAGAAGGTCGTCCTCGCGAAGTGGCTCTACACCGAGCCCGACGTGCTCATCCTCGACGAGCCGACGCGCGGCATCGACGTCGGTGCCAAGTACGAGATCTACACGATCATCAACCGCATGGTCGCGGCGGGGAAGGCGGTCGTCGTCATCTCCTCCGAGCTGCCCGAGCTGCTCGGCATCTGCGACCGCATCTACACCCTCGCGTTCGGGCGCATCACGGGGGAGCTGCCCGTCCGTGAGGCCACCCAGGAACGGCTCATGGAGCTCATGACCATCGAGCGCGAGACGACAGCAAAGGACCAGGAGTCATGACGGCCATCGCCGGCTTCACGGAGTGGGTCGGACGCAACGTCCGCCAGAGCGGGATCTTCATCGCGTTCGTCCTCATCGTCGCGCTGTTCTCGATGCTCAACGCGAACTTCCTCAGCCCCGGCAACCTGACGAACATCGTCCTGCAGTACTCCTACATCCTCATCCTCGCCATCGGCATGGTGATGGTCATCGTGCTCGGCCAGATCGACCTGTCGGTCGGCTCGGTCGTCGCCCTCACCGGCGCGGTGTCCGCGGTGCTCGTCATCCGCAACGGCGCACCCTGGTGGGTCGGGGTGCTCGCGGCGCTCGGCGTCGGCCTCCTCGTCGGGATGTGGCAGGGCTTCTGGGTCGCGTACGTCGGGATCCCCGGCTTCATCGTCACCCTCGCGGGCATGCTCCTGTTCCGCGGGCTGACGTACCGGGTGCTCGACAACGTCTCGCTCTCGCCCTTCGGCGGCACGTACTACGACATCGCCAACGGGTTCTCCACCAACGGGCTGCTCGGTGGGTACGGGGTCGACGTCTTCACGCTCGTCATCTTCGGTGTCGCGGTCGTCGGCTACGGCGTCAGCCAGTGGCGTACCCGCCGCGGGCGGATCGCGTACCAGCAGACGGTCGAGGCGATGTGGCTGTTCGTCCTCAAGCTCGTCGTCGTCGCGGCGGTCGTCATGTGGTTCGGCTACCAGCTCGCCCAGAGCCGCGGCCTGCCGAACGTCCTCATCCTGCTCGCCGTGCTCATCCTCGCCTACTCGATCATCACGCAGCGCTCGGTGTTCGGCCGGCACATCTACGCGATCGGCGGCAACCTCAACGCGGCGCAGCTCTCCGGTGTCAAGGTCCGTCAGGTGACGTTCTGGACCTTCGTCAACATGGGTCTGCTCGCCTCGGTCGCCGGTGTCGTCTACTCCTCGCGCATGAACGGTGCGCAGCCGGGGGCGGGCAACATGTTCGAGCTCGACGCCATCGCGGCGGCGTTCATCGGAGGTGCCTCCACCACCGGTGGCGTCGGCCGGGTGACCGGCGCCATGGTCGGTGCGCTCATCATGGCCGTCATGAGCAACGGCATGCAGCTCATGGGTGTCCCGCAGTCGATCCAGCAGGTCGTCAAGGGGCTCGTGCTCCTGCTCGCCGTCGCGTTCGACGTGTGGAACAAGCGGCGCGCCGACGCGCGCTGACCTCGACGCGCACGCCCGCGCCGGGCGGCGTGACGCGGCACAGGTGGTGGGGGCCCGCTCATACCGG
>JAEXEM010000398.1 GCA_023401045.1 Actinomycetes bacterium | reverse complement strand
CCCGCGTGACCGTCCGGACGTCCCCGGCCGGGCAGGGCAGGGCGATGCCCGCCGCCTCGACACCGTCGACGGCGATGCGGGCCGCCTGGACCCGCTCCGCGGCCGCCCCGGCATCGTGCGTCCGCTGCCAGGCGGCACGGATCTGCGCCCACTCGTCGCGCGACGGCAGCCCGGCGACCGTCAAGGCTCCGAGGCACGACGCCTTGAGCCAGCCCCGCGCGGCGCGCGAGGGCGTGAGGTCGGGTGCGGCGTAGTAGACGGTCGTCGCGACGCCGGTGACGGCGGCGACGAGGGCTCGGCGGCGGGTGCTCGTCGGCACAGGTCCTCCTGCGGTCGGGTGCGGGTCTGCCGCTGACGCTAGGGGCGCGGACGGCGGGCGGGCATCGGCCGCGGGGACGACCGGGTCGAACCCGGGGACGACCCGTCCGGCGATGCGCCAGGGGACCGGCGGGCGCGGCGCCCGCGGCGGGTCGGGCCCCACGCCCGTCGGTGCCGTACCCGTCGGGTCCTGTGCCTGCCGGGTCCTGTGCCTGTCGGCTCCTGTGCGGACCCGGCGCCGCCGTCAGTCGGGCCGCACCTCGGTGACGGCACCGTCCTCGACGTGCCAGCGCCGGGTGAGGCGCACGGTGTCGAGCATCCGGCGGTCGTGCGTGACGAGGAGGATCGTGCCGTCGAACTGGTCCATCGCCTGCTCGAGCTGCTCGATGGCGGGCAGGTCGAGGTGGTTCGTCGGCTCGTCGAGGACGAGGAGGTTGACGCCGCGGGCCTGCAGCAGCGCGAGCGCGGCCCGCGTCCGCTCCCCCGGGGACAGCGACGCGGCGGGCCGGCCCACCTGGTGCCCGGCGAGCCCGAACTTCGCCAGCAGCGTCCGCACGTCCGCGGTCGGCCAGTCCGGCACCTCCCGGGCGAACGCGTCGCCGAGCGGCTCGTCGCCCTCGAAGGCCGCGCGGGCCTGGTCGACCTCGCCGACCTGCACGCCGGACCCGAGCGACGCCGCGCCCTCGTCGGGCACGAGCCGCCCGAGCAGCAGGCCGAGCAGCGTCGACTTGCCCGACCCGTTCGGCCCGGTGACCGCGACCCGGTCCTGCCGGTCGAGCTGGAGGTCGACCGGCCCGAGCACGAAGTCCCCGCGCCGCACGACCGCATTGCGGGCGGTCGCGACGACCTCCCCCGAGCGCGGCGCCGACGCGATCGTCATCTGCAGCCGCCACTCCTTGCGCGGCTCCTCGACGACGTCGAGCCGCTGGATCATCCGGTCGGTCTGCCGGGCCTTGGAGGCCTGCTTCTCGGAGGTCTCCCCACGGTGGTGCTTGACGTGCTTGTCGCCGTCGGAGGCCTTGCGGCGGGCGTTGCGCACGCCCTTCTCCATCCACGCGCGCTGCATGCGCGCCCGGGCCGCGAGCGCGTCCCGGCGGCCGGCGTACTCCTCGTACGCCTCGCGCGCCTGGCGGCGGGCGGTCGACCGCTCCTCGAGGTACGCGTCGTACGAGCCGCCGTACACGGCGACCCGCTGCAGGCTGCGGTCGATCTCGACGACCGTCGTCACGGTCCGGGCGAGGAACTCGCGGTCGTGGCTGACGACGACGACGGGCGCCTGCGCGCGCTGCACGAACTCCTCGAGCCGGTCGAGACCGTCGGCGTCGAGGTCGTTCGTCGGCTCGTCGAGCAGGTAGAGGTCGAAGCGGGACAGCAGCAGCGCCGCGAGCCCGACGCGTGCGGCCTGCCCACCGGACAGCGCCGTCATCGGCAGGTCGAGGTCGACGGCGAGCCCGAGGTCGTCGGCGACGACCCCGAGCCGGGTGTCGAGGTCCGCCCCGCCGAGGTGCGTCCACCGCTCGAGCGCCGCGGTGAAGTCGTCCGCGGCACCGGGCGCGTCCGCGGCGAGCCCGTCGGCGGCCGCGTCGAGCGCGCGCTGCGCGTCCGCGACGCCGGTCCGCCGCTCGAGGAAGGACCGCACCGACTCGTCGGCGTGCCGCTCGACCTCCTGGACGAGGTACCCGACCTGCGCCGTCGGCGGCGACAGCTGCACCGCGCCGGCGTCCGCCGCACGCCGGCCGGCGAGGATGCGCAGCAGCGTCGTCTTGCCGGCTCCGTTCGGGCCGACGAGGCCGATGACGTCACCGGGTGCGACGACGAGGTCGAGACCGGAGAACAGCTCACGGTCGCCGAACGATGCGGCCACCCCACGGGCCTGGAGGGTCGCGCTCATGGCGGCCATCCTCCCCCGGGCCGGCGGGGGTGCCGAAACGGATATCGGGCGCGGTGCTCAGACCGGGGCGAGCCGCCGCCGCAGCAGGCAGAACTCGTTGCCCTCCGGGTCGGCGAGCACGTGCCACGTGGCGTCCGGGCCCTGCCCCACGTCGACCGGCGTGGCACCGAGCGCGAGCAGGCGCTCGAGCTCGGCGCCCTGGTCGCGGTCGGTCGGGCTGACGTCGAGGTGCAACCGCAGGTGGCCGGCCTTCGGGGTGTCGCTCGGGGTGACGATCATCGTCGGCTGCGGGCCGCCGAAGCCGGTCCCGGGCGGGCCGATCTCGATGCTGCCGTCGTCCTCACGCCCCACCTCGACGTAGCCGAGCACCTCGGCCCAGAACGTCGCGAGCCGCTCGGGGTCGGCCGCGAGGAGGACGACCTCGCTCACCCTGCACGCCATGGCACCGGACGCTAGCGGCGCGTGCGCACCGGCGCGCGGCGGGCGCCGACCGCGACCGGTGGGCCGGTTCCGCAGGCGGGCATGGCATCCTGCCCTGGCAGGCGTTGTCCGTCGACCGGAGGGAGGACCGGTGCCACGCATCGACGCACCCACGGTCGCGGAGCACCGGGCCGCGCGGGAGCGCGCGCTCCTCGATGCCGCACGCACGCTGCTCACCGCCGACCCCGACCGGGTGCCGACGCTCGCCGAGGTCGGCGAGGTCGCCGGCCTGTCCCGCTCGAGCGTCTACCAGTACTTCACCTCCCGCGACGACCTGCTCGCCGCGGTCGTCCGGGACTCGTTCCCGCGCTGGCAGCAGAAGCTCGACGCGGCCGTCGCTGCCGCCGACGGCCCCCGCGCGCGGGTGCTCGCGTTCCTGCGCGTCAACCTCGACCTCGTCGCGGACGGGGACCACGCGGTGGCGCGGGCGCTGTCGGCCATCGCACCGTCCGAGGAGGTGCAGCGCCGGGCCGCGGAGTTCCACGACCGGCTGCTCGTGCCCGTCGAGTCCGCGCTCACCGAGCTCGGTGCCGAGGACCTCGGGACGACGGTCGAGCTCGTCGGGGCTCTCGTGCTCTCCGCCGCGCGCGAGGTCGAGCGCACCGGGGACGTCGAGCTGGCGTACCGCGCGTCGGCGGCCCTGCTCGACCCGTACCTGCGGGACCTCGAGGACGCCGCAGGGGCGACCACCTGACGGTGGCCGCCCCTGCGACTGTGCGGCGGGAAGAGCTGAGGACGCGCCTCAGGCGGACCCGACGGGGTTGAGCCGCCCGTCGACCATCTCGAGGACGCGGTCGCAGTGCTCGAGCACGTCGTGGTCGTGGGTGACCATGACGGTCGCGACGGAGAACTCGTGCGTCTGGCGGGCGAGCAGCTCGACGATCTCGTGGCTGCGGCGCCGGTCGAGGGCCGCGGTCGGCTCGTCGACGAGGAGCACCGACGGCGAGGCGACGAGCGCCCGGGCGATGCCGACGCGCTGACGCTCACCGCCGGAGAGGCGGCCGGGGCGGCGCTTGGCGTGCGCGGTCATGCCGACCGCGTCGAGCAGCTGCTCCGGCGGCGTCTGCGCACGGCGGCCGGTGATCTTCTCGACGAGCCGGAGCTGGTCGATCGCGGTGAGCGCCGGCACGAGGTTGCCGGACTGGAAGACGAACCCGACGTGGTCGCGGCGGAACCGGGCGAGCGCCCCGCCGGACAGCGTCGTGAGGTCCGTGCCGTCGACGACGACCGCACCGCTCGTCGGGCGGGTGAGTCCGCCGGTGACGGCGAGCAGGCTCGACTTGCCGGCGCCGGACGGGCCGACGATCGCGACGATCTCACCGGGGGACACCGTGAGGTCGACGTGGTCGAGGGCGTGGACCTGCTCGTCGCCGTCGCCGTAGCTGAGCGTGACGTCCGCGAGCGCGAGGCCCGTGCGGGTGCTGGTGGGCGCGGTCGTGGTCATCGGTTCTCTCCCAGCGCGGTGACGGGGTCGACGGAGGCGATGCGGGCGGTGGCGATGCCGGCGCCGATGAGCCCGAGGCCGAGCAGCAGCCCCGCACCGGTCGCGATCGCCGGGCCCTCGAGCTCGAACGGCATGGCCGTCGTCTGGAGCATCACGCCGAAGCCGAGGCCGACGGCGACACCGACGCCCACCGCGCCGACGAGGAGGATGGCCGCCTGGCCGAGCCCGTCGGTGAGGAGGAACCGCTTCGAGGCGCCCATGGCCCGCATGACGGCGAGCTCGCGGGTGCGCTGCACCGTCCACAGCGTGAAGAAGGCACCGACGACGAGCGCGGAGATCGCGTAGAGGAAGCCCTGGATGAGCTGCATCGTCATGAGCTCGGCGGTGTAGCCGGGCGAGGAGTCGTACGCCTCGACGATGCTGCGCGAGGTGGTGCCGGCGGCTGCGTCACCGGCGGCGAGGTCGATGCCGTCGCCGCGCAGGGCGACGACGCTCGCGACGTCGTACGCCTCGGGCTCGGCCTGCTCGCCCGCCATCGTCCCGGCGTGGACCTCCTGCCAGGTGGTCAGCGGGATGAACGCGATGTCCATGTGCCCGAAGGTGCGCTGGTCGCCGGTGAAGCCGACGACCTCGAGCTCGGTGCCGAGCCGGTCGAGGGTGATGACGTCGCCGATCTCGACACCCTCGTCCTTCGCGGAGACGGACAGGACGGCCTGACCTTCGCCGGCGAGGTCGCTGCCCTCGGCGGCGCCCGGGTCGACGAACCCGCCCGGCTCGACGCCGAAGAGCGTGAGGTCGATGGCGACGCCGTCGTTCTTCGCGTTGACGATCGCCAGGCCCATGAGCTCGGCCGCCTCGACCTCGTCCTGCCCGGCCCACGCGTCGCGCTCGGCGGTGGTGACCTCGGAGCGCGTGAACGCGGAGTCGGTCTTCGTGCCCTCGGAGAAGGCGACGGAGTCGATCTGGCTGCGCATGAGGCCGGAGACACCGTCGACGACGAGCCCCGACGACAGCCCGGACAGCATGACCATGAGCACCGAGATGAGCGCGACGACCGCCGCCATCAGCCCGAACCTGGTGCGCGCGAACGCCAGCTCACGCAGAGCGAGGAACACGTTTGACCTCCTGGGTTCCCGCATCTTCCCGACGCGGCGTTGGTATCTTACCGGCGCACCGTTGGGATCCGGACGGCTGTGCGCAACCTCACGGACCTCCCGGCCCGGTTGACCCTTGCGGCCGGCGGGTGGACGGTGGCGTGGGACGACCGACGGGCGAGGGGGCGACGATGGCGGACAGGTACGGAGGAGGCGGCGCAGGAGGTGGCGCCGTCTACGGGCTCGGCGTCATCGGCGCGGCGGTCTACTTCATCCAGCAGGCGGACGGGTTCTGGCTCGGCGTGCTCGGGCTCCTCAAGGCCCTCGTCTGGCCGGCGATCCTCGTGTGGGAGCTGCTGGGGAGCGTCGGCGCCTGAGACCGAGCGCTCAGCGCGGCGTGCCGGCGAACCTCGCGACCGCCGCGTCCGCCACCGGGGTGAAGAGGTTGACGAGCGTGCCGTCGGGGTCGCGGACGAGGAGCGAACGGTTGCCCCACGGCATCGTCGTCGGCCCGGCGACGAGCTCGACCGAGCCGTCGGCGATGCGGGCGGCGACGTCGTCGACGTCGTCGACGAGGAACTCGACGATGGCCGAGCGGTTCTCCCCCGGGAGGGCTGAGCCCGGTCCGAAGAGCGCGACGGTGCGGGTGCTGCCGATCGCGAGGGTGCCGCCGGCGGTGCGCAGCTCGGCGAAGTCGGATGTGGGGCGTTCGGCGACGAGTCCGGTGACGTGCTCGTAGAACGCGACGAGGCGGGGCAGGTCGTCGGTGATGAGTCGGACCGATGCGAGGTTCACGATGCCCTCCGGAAGGTGGGTGGACGCCGCGACGGTGTGCGCGACGGGCACCACGCTGGTCCGCCAGCCAGGTCGCGCTGCGCGGACGCGGCGACACGGCGCGCAGCTCCTCGACGAGCGCGTACAGCCGGTCCGTGCGGTTCATGACGCGACGCTATGCCCGGGTACCGACCTCGCGGCCGGCACGCCGGAGTGGCGCGGCGACCGGCGCCGCCCTACGGCTGGTGCCACACGGACGCCGGCGCGTCCTGCTCCACGGCGCCCGGGCGCGGCGCCGGACCGGCGGCCGCGAGGTCACGGACGTTCTTCTGCACCGCGACGACGGCGAACAGCGCCATCGTGTACCCGAGCGCGTAGAAGCCCTTCTCCGACAGCGTGAGGGTCGCGTTCGACAGCCCGACGGCGACGAGGAGCAGCGAGACGAGGACCATGCTCCAGGACAGCCCGAGGAAGATCCCGGTCACCGGGATGCCCTCGGAGCGGTCGCGCACCGACTTCTGCAGCGCGATCGCCGAGTACAGCCCGAGCAGCAGCAGCGTGCCGTAGAACCCCTTCTCCGACAGCAGCATGTCCGCGTTCCACAGCCCGATGGCGAACGCGCTCACCGCGATGACGAGGGCCACCCACGAGGCACCGACGAAGGCGGCGGTCGGGCGGGCGGGGACGGGGTTCTGCGACATGTGGGGGCGCTCCGGAGGATCGGGGCTGCCGGCACCGTGCCGACCGCGGAGGGACGATGCTCCCGTTACCGGCGTTCCGGCCGCAAGCACCGGAGCGCCGTGGCACCCGAATGCGCCGGATGGACCGTGCGCGACGTCCCCACCGACGCCCGGCCCGGCATCCGGCCGGACCGCTCGTGCCTCGCGGTGCCCGGTCAGCGCCTCCCGTAGCGCGCCGACATCGTGAGCGCGGCCTCCTCGACCGCGCGGGCGACGGCGGCGGCGTCCGGGTCCCAGTCGACGAGGAACATCCGGGGCCACAGCACGACGTTCGAGATCATGCCGAGCATCTGGGTGGCCGCCGTCGTCGGGTCCTCGACCGTGAGCGTGCCGGCACGGTCGGCGGCCTCGAGGTAGCGGCGCACCTCCTCGAAGAACGGCATCTTCCCGAGGTCGAACTGGCGACGGCCCAGGTCGGGGGACGACGGCGCCTCGCTGATGACGAGACGGAAGAGGTCGGCCATCCCGGGCCGGCCGAGCAGCTCGGCGTACACGGTGCCGAGCACGCGGATGCCGGCCTCGGGGTCGGTGGGGTCGAGGTCGGCGATGACCTGCGTCCGGGGCGTCCAGACGTCGTCGACGATCGCGTCGAACAGCGAGTCCTTCGTCGGGAACTGCTTGTAGAGCGTCGACCTGGAGACCTGGGCGGCCTCGGCGACCTGCGCAAGCGAGGTCCGCGCGAAGCCCTGCGTCCCGAAGAGCGTGACGGCGGCGGCGAGGATCGCGGCGCGCTTCTCCGCGGCGACGCGCTGGTGGAACGACGACATGCCCGGCACGGGGTCGAGCGTACCGGTCGAGGCGAGTGGGTTGACTCGCCTCACGATGAGGAGCAGCGTGGTGCTCCGAGTCACATGACTCGCCTCACCGCAGGGGAGCGCACCATGGACGCACGATTCAGCGGGGACGTCGTCCTCGTGACAGGAGCGACCGGGGGCATGGGCGAGTCCCACGTCCGCGGGTACCACGCCGAGGGCGCACGGGTCGTCGTCGCAGGTCGCCACGACGACGCGGGGCAGGCCCTCGCCGACGAGCTGGGCGACCGTGCGCTCTTCGTCCACCTCGACGTCACCGACCCCGAGCAGTGGGCGCGCGCGGTCGTGGCGACGGAGGCGGAGCTCGGACCGGTCTCCGTCCTCGTCAACAACGCCGGCCTGCAGACCCCGACCGCCCCCATCGAGCTCACCGACCCGGCCGACTGGGCGCGCGCCCTCGCGGTCAACACCACCGGCGCCTTCCTCGGGATCCGGGCCGCCGCACCCTCGCTCCGCCGGGCCGGTGGAGGGTCGATCATCAACATCGTCTCGACGATGGGCAACGTCGGGACGGCGCTGTTCGCCCCGTACACCGCCGCGAAGTGGGCGGTCCGCGGGCTCACCCGCACGGCTGCGCTCGAGCTGGGGCGTGACGGCGTCCGCGTGAACTCGGTGCACCCCGGTGTCGTCTCCACGCCGTTCGTCCACGACCCGGTCCCGGGGTCCGACGTGACCGTCGCCGACGCCTTCTCGCCCGACGCCTACGCCGTGCCACGCCTCGCCGAGCCCCGCGAGGTGACCGACATGCTGCTGTGGCTGACCTCCCGGGAGGCCGGGTTCGTCACGGGCGCCGAGTTCGTCGTCGACGGCGGTCTGCTCCTCGGCCCGGCCCTGCCGGCGGCAGGAGCCCGCCGTGGCTGAGGACGCCCGCCACCCGGACCCCGAGGCCGTGCGTGCCGCCCTCTCGATCGACAGGTGGTCGAGCCCGTCGGACCGGACGATCGACCTCACGACGACCGGCGCCCGCTCCGGCCGACCCCGCCGGATCGAGATCTGGTTCTACCGGGCGGGCGACGACCTCTACCTCACCACCGCACCCGCACGACGCGACTGGTACGCCAACATCCGCACGAACCCGCGGATCGTCGTCCACCTCAAGCACGGCGTCCGCGCGGACCTGCCCGCCACCGGCATTCCCGTCACCGACCCCGTGGAGCGCGAGCGCGTGCTGCGCGAGATCGTCGAGGAGCTCGCCCACCCGGACAACCGCGGAGGCGTGCAGAGCCTCGCCCGGTCCGTCGACGAGTGGCTCACCGGGAGCCCGCTCGTCCGCATCGACCTCGACGACCGGTCGCTGCTGCCCGGGGACCGGTGAGCGCCCGAACGCAGAAGCTCCCGGCAGGATCTCGTCCTGCCGGGAGCTTCCCGGACTGCTGCATCCCGTCTCCGGGACTCTGTGCGCGAGGCGGGATTTGAACCCGCACGCCCTTTCGGACACTGGCACCTGAAGCCAGCGCGTCTGCCGTTCCGCCACTCGCGCGCGCCGCAGAACGTTAGCACGGCCGCGGGGCCCGCCACGAACCCCGAGGACGCCGCCGGGCGCCGCGGCGCACCGCACCCGCGGCGCGCCCGGCGCGTTCACTCCCACCGGCTCCCCCGTCCGGGCCGGGGCACGGATACGATCGACGTGGACCGCCGTGCCACCTCGGGTGCGGCGGGCCGGCTGGAGCAGAGCACGACGCACAGCAGGACGCACAGCAGGAATGCAGCACGAGCACGGACGGACGGGCCCACCGCGGGCACGTCGGGTGGCCGGGAGGAGGTGGCATGGGGATCCTCGACAAGTTCGAGAACGGCGTGGAGCGCGTCGTCAACAACGCGTTCGCGCGTGCCTTCCGCAGCGAGGTCAAGCCGATCGAGCTGGCCGACGCGCTGCGACGCGAGATCGACGACCGTGCCGCCGTCGTCGGGCGCGACCGCACGGTGGTGCCGAACGAGTTCACCATCGAGCTGTCGACCGCCGACTACGACCAGGTCGAGGCGTGGGGCGCCGAGGCGCTCGCCGAGGAGCTCGCCGCGAACGTCACCGAGCACGCGGCGAGCCAGCACTACGCGTTCGTCGGGCCCGTCACCGTGTCGTTCAGCGAGGACACCGAGCAGGACGCCGGCCGGTTCGCGGTGCACAGCGCGACCGTGCGCGGCGCCGTCGCACCCGCGACGAGCGCGGCACCCAGCCCGCGGCACCCGCTCATCGACATCGACGGGCAGCGGTACATCCTCACCGGCCCGGTCACGGTCATCGGCCGCGGCTCGGAGGCCGACATCATCGTCGACGACCCCGGGGTGTCCCGCCGGCACCTCGAGATCCGCGTCACCCCGGACGGCGTCGTCGCCTCCGACCTCGGCTCGACGAACGGGCTGTTCGTCGAGGGGCACCAGGTGCCCGCGGCGACGCTCGTCGACGGGAACACCCTGACGATCGGACGGACCCGCATCCTCTTCTGGACCGGGGGCGACCCGGACGTGGACGAGTGATGCCGCCGCATGAGTGAGCTGACCGTCACCCTGCTGCGCCTGGGGTACCTCGCGCTGCTGTGGTTCCTCGTGCTGTCGGCGATCACGGTGCTGCGCCGCGACCTCTACGGCACCCGCATCATCGACCGCCGGCGCCCCGCGAAGGCGCAGCCCTCCGGTGACGCGGCCGCCGTGCCCGCCGGCGAGGCCCCGCGGCCCGCGCGCC
>JAEXEM010000393.1 GCA_023401045.1 Actinomycetes bacterium | reverse complement strand
GCCCGAGGCCGAGCGTCCCGGTGACGCGGCGGGCGCACCGGCCGGCTCCGCGGCGGTCGCCCCCGCGGGGGCTGCCGAGGGCGGCTCGGACCAGCAGTCGCCGTTGGTCAACGCGGTCGACGCGACGACGGTCTGGCTGAAGAAGGCCGCCGATGTCACCAGCGCGGGCCTGTCGAGGGCGTACTCTCAGCTGACCCGACCCCGCACCGAGGACGCCGAGATGACGACGACTCCCACGACGGCCGGTGCCGCGACCGCCGAGCGGCAGGCCCCGCGCACGACGGCGCCCGTCACCGGGTCGGCACGCCCGGCCACCGGTCGCATCCCCACCACCGGCGGCGGCCCGCGCCGCGTGCGGCTCGCGATCTCCAAGGTCGACCCGTGGTCGGTCATGAAGCTCGCGTTCCTGCTGTCGGTCGCGATCGGGATCATGATCGTCGTCGCGGCGATCGTCGTGTGGTTCACGCTCGACGGTCTGCACGTCTTCGCGAAGATCGACTCGCTCGTCACGCAGGTCGTCGGCAACGACAGCCTCGACATCCTCCAGTACGTGTCGTTCGAGCGGACGGTCTCCGCGGCGACCCTCGTCGCCGTCGTCGACGTCTTCCTGCTCACGGCGCTCGCGACGATCGGCGCGTTCCTCTACAACATCGTCGCGGCGCTCGTCGGCGGGGTCCACGTCACCATGACCGACGAGTGAGCGGTGCCGGCCGCGCGGTCGTCGTACCGCACGGTTTGGGTGCGACGGCCTCGCTGAGGTAACCTCGACCGTCGCGCCCACCGGGTCGGATCCACGGATCCGCGCGGTCGGACGTGTCACGGGCCTATAGCTCAGACGGTTAGAGCGCTTCCCTGATAAGGAAGAGGTCACAGGTTCAAGTCCTGTTAGGCCCACGCTGCACGCGCGGTGCGAGTGCCGGCCACGTCGCCGGTACCGATCGAGACGGGGGAAGCGATGAAGAAGCTCCTGCTCCTGGCCGCCGTGGCGGCCGTCGGGTACGTCGCGTGGCAGAAGTATGCGCAGGACCGCGACGAGCGCGACCTGTGGGCCGAGGTCACCGACACCTTCGAGTGACCACGCCCGACCCGGGGCCATGGCGCAATTGGTAGCGCACCTGCTTTGCAAGCAGGGGGTTAGGGGTTCGAGTCCCCTTGGCTCCACCATGCTCGACCGGTCGCCCCGGACCGGGGGGGCCACCCGCCCGGACGCGGTGGCCGCGCGCGGCACCTGACGGCGACGTCCACCGCCCGGCGGAGCCCGTCGGTCGACCCGCCGCCGCCGCGCCCGCTGACACCGCCCGCTGACACCGCCCGCTGACGCCGCCTGCGCAGTGCGCGGCACACGGAGCCCACCTACGATCCGAGAGTGAGCGCAGGGGGAGCGCGTCGAGTCGTCGTCACCGGTGCGGCCGGTCCTGCCGGACGCGCCCTCGGGGCGCAGCTGGCCCGTCGCCGGGACGTCGAGGCCGTCGGTCTCGACCTCGTCCCGCGCCCGGTGCCGGGGTTCACGGCCGTCGAGCCGGCGCCGGCGGTCTCGGCGGCCGACTACGAGGCACGTACGCTCGACGCCCTCGACCGGCTCCTGCCGGACCTCGTCCTCCCGACGGTGTCCGAGGAGCTCGCGCGCATCGCGGTGCTCGGGCTCGCGACCGGCCTCACCGACCGGATCGTCGTCTCGCGGGCCGGCCCCGCCACGGTGGCGGGGGACAAGCTGCTCACGTCGTGGGCGCTCGAGCGCGCGGGCGTGCCGGTGCCCGTCCACGCCGCGGTCGACGGCGCGGTGTCCCCGGTCAAGGTGCTCGACGGTGCCGGCGGGCGAGTCGTGCTCAAGCCGCGCGTCTCGCGCGGCGGGCGCGGTGTCCACGTCGTCGACGCCGCGGACGACCCGGTGTGGCGGCAGGTCGACGCCGGGTGGGTCGCGCAGGCCTTCGTGCCCGGCGCGGAGTACGCCGCCCAGGTGTACCGCTCGCCCCGCTCGGGGCGGACCGTCGTCGTCGTGCTCCGCAAGACGGCGCTCGAGCAGGGCGCGGTCGGCAACGCGACGGCCGCCGAGCGTGTCGCGGACGACGAGGACCGCGACGTGGCCGAGGTGGCGGTCGCCGCGGTCGAGGCCCTCGACCTCGTCGGGCCGGCCGACCTCGACGTCCGGCGCACCGCGGAGGGCCACCCCGTCGTCCTCGAGGTGAACGCGCGGTTCGGGGCCCTGAGCGAGCAGGCGCCCGAGCTGCTCGGCGCCGTCCTCGACGAGTGGCCCGGGTGACGCCGTGGGCGCTGGGTCCGGTCTCCTCGTCGCCCTGCTCACGGTCGTCGGCGTCTCGGTCCTCGCCTTCGGGCTCGTCCGGCTCGTCCTGCTGCCGCTCGTCCTCGTCTTCGAGGCCCGGGAGCGCCGTGAGCCGCCCGGGCCCGCGGGGGACGGGCCGGTGTTCGCCGCGGCACCGTTCGTCAGCGTCGTCGTCCCGGCGTACGAGGAGGCCACCGTCATCGAGAACTGCGTGCGGTCGGTGCTGCGCAGCGACCACCCGCACCTCGAGGTCGTGTGCGTCGACGACGGCTCGACCGACGACACCTACCGCCTCATGCGCAGGCTCGCCGCGGAGCACCCGCGGGTCACCGCGCTCCGCCAGGCCAACGCCGGCAAGGGGGCAGCCCTCAACCGGGGCATCGCGGCCACCCGCGGGGAGATCGTCGTCCTCGTCGACGCCGACGGCCTCTTCCGGCCCGACACGCTCACCGGGCTGCTCCGCGGCTTCCGGACGGCGGAGGTCGGTGCGGTCTGCGGCGACGACCGCCCCGTCAACCTCGACCGCACCCTCACCCGGATGCTCGCGCTCATCAGCCACGTCGGCACCGGCCTCATGCGGCGCGTGCTCGACGTCGCCGGGTGCATGCCGGTCGTCTCGGGGAACATCGGGGCGTACCGGCGCGACGTGCTCGACGCGGTCGGCCCGCTTCGCACCGACACCCTCGGGGAGGACCTCGAGCTCACGTGGCGGGTGCACCGGGCGGGCTACCGCGTGACCTTCGCCCCGCACGCGCTCGTCCACGCCGAGTCCCCGTCGACAGTCCGAGGGCTGTGGCGCCAACGCGTGCGGTGGGCGCGCGGGCTGCTGCAGGCGCTCGACCTGCACGCCGACATGATCGGGCAGCCGAGGTACGGCCTCTTCGGCCCCTGGCTGCTCTACACCGTCCTCGCGCAGGTCGTCATGCCGTTCGTCCAGGTGCTCGGGGGCGGTGTGCTCGCCGTCGTCGTCGCGCTCGACGGCACGCAGTGGCTGCCGGCGGACCTGTGGGGGTGGCTCCTGCTCCTCGGCGTGCCGCTCTCGTTCGTCCTGCTCGTCGTCTCGGTGCTGCTCGACCGGGCACCGAGGGACCTGCGGCTGCTGCCGACCGTCGTGCTGTGGCCCGTCTACTCGACGTTCATGACGTTCGTCATGCTCGAGGCCGCCCGTCTCGAGCTCACCCGTGCGGAGAACCGATGGAACAAGCTGGAGCGCAGCGGGACGGTGTCGGTGGCAGGCCTCGTCGACGGCTCCCCGTCTGGGCGCTGATCGTCGTCGTCTCCCTCGCCGCCGTCCTCGGGGCGGCGGTCGTCGTCCAGCGTCCCTGGCGGGAGGTGGGTGCCGTGGCCCCGACGAGCGTGCCCGAGCGGCCGACGGAGGTGCGCTCGGTCTCGATCGACTTCGGTCTCGTCAGGGACCCGCAGACCGACTGGGAGGCCGTCGACCGGCGGCTCGACGAGGCGGGCGCCACCGGCGTCGAGATCAACGCCGGGCGCGTCGAGTTCACCGGGTTCGACTGGGACGCCTACCCGGACGCGGCGGCGGAGCCCGGCACCGACCACATCGCGCGCGCGATCAGCGCCCTCGAGCAGACCGCGGACGGCAGCCCGCGCACGATCGGCCTCATCGTCGACGCGTTCGTGCCCAACTTCATCGCCGAGGACCCCTCGCGCGCGGGACTCGCCGCCGACGGGCGCCGGGGGGAGGCCAACCCGTCGGCGACCCAGCTGGCCCGAGGGGAGGTCGGTGACCGCCTCGTCGCCTACGTCGCCGCGTTGGGGGAGCGCTACGCACCCACCCAGATCGCCGTGACCGAGGTCTTCCTCGACACCTTCTCCTTCGGGGCGGACGACCTCGCGCTCTTCCAGGAGATGACCGGGGAGACGGACTGGCCCCGCACCCCGACGGGCGAGCCGGACGAGCAGTCGGAGGTCATCGGCCGGTGGCGCACGGAGGTCGTGCAAGGGCTGCTCGAGCGCATGCGCACCGCGCTCGACGAGGTCCGCGGCGGTGAGGGGGCCGAGATCGACCTCGCCCTCGAGGTCCGCATCGACTGGGCCGACCCGGCGCGGGGACAGCTCTCGGCAGGCCAGGGGTACGCGACGCTGCTCACCGCGGCGGACCGCCTCGTGCTGTGGGCCTACATCTACCCGGGGCACACCCCGGCCGAGATCGAGCAGGTGACGTCCGCGCTCGCCGATGCGGGGTACGACATGTCACGGTTCACGATCTCGGTCGGGCTGTGGGCGCCAGGCAACCCCGACCCTCCGGGTGTGCTCCCTGCTGCCACGATGGGCGAGGCGGTCGTCGAGGCCGAGACCAACGGCGTCACCGACGTCAACGTCACGCCCTACACCCTCCTCACCGATCCGTACTGGGCGGAGCTCGCGCGGGTGTGGGGCGGCGCCGGGTCGTCCGGATCGGCCACCCCGTGACGGCGCGGCACGGTCGTCACGGGTCGCGCAGGGGCACCTGGACGTCGTCTGCGGGCACCGGCAGGTCGGGCAGCACGACCTCGACCCGGGTGCCCTTGCCGGGCTCGCTGTCGATGACGAGGGTCCCGTCGTGCTCGTCGACGATCGCCTGCACGAGCGACAGGCCGAGCCCGACGCCGCGCACCCGGCGCCGGCGGGTGTCCCGTGTGCGGTAGAAGCGCTCGGTGATGCGCGCGAGCTCGTCCGGCGCGATGCCCGTCCCGTCGTCGGTCACCGTCACCCGCGCCGTGCGGACGCGGTCGGGCCGGGTGCCGGCACGGACGTCGACCGTCACGTGCCCGCCGCTGAGGCTGTACTTCACCGCGTTGCTCACGAGGTTCTCGACGACCTGGCTGAGCCGCTGCTCGTCGGACTCCAGCGGGACGACCTCGTCCCCCACGACGCCGAGCGTGACGCCTGCCGCCCGCGCCATCGGCTCCTGCGACGCCAGGACGCTCCGCACGACCTCGACGACGTCGAGCGCGGTGACCGACATCGGGGCGCCCACGACGAGCTGGGCGCTCGCCAGCAGCTCGTCGACGAGGGCGCGCAACCGCTCGGCGTTGCGCTGCACCGACGCGAGGTAGCGGCGTTGCTCGTCACCCAGCCCGTGGTCGTCGAGCTCGAGCAGCTCGAGGTAGCCGATGATCGACGTCAGCGGGGTCCGCAGCTCGTGGGTGACGAGACCGATGAACTCGTCCTGCCGGCGCTCCTCCTCCTGGCGCGCGGTCACGTCCGTGGCGACGACGAGGTAGCCCGACGTCGTCCCCGGACCGCCCGCCGACGGCCGGCGCGTGATGACGACCTCGACGAACCGTGAGGTGCCGTCCGGGAGCACGAGGCGCCACGCGTCGAGCCGCCGTGTGCCCCCCGTGGCCGCGACGCCGACGAGCCGGTCGAGCATGGGCGGACGCGTGCCGTCCTCGGCGCCCTCGGTGCCGCCCGCCCCGACGTCGTGCGTGTCGTCGGTGCCGAGCAGGTCGGTGACGTCGTGCCCGACGACCTCCTCGGCTCGCCGGGAGAGCACCCGCTCGGCACCCGAGCTCGCGGCGACCACGACCCCCTGCGCGTCGGTCGCGAGGATGGCCTGCTCGGTGGCGGCGTTCATGATGCTCCGCAGGTTGTCGCGGGACACCCGCAGCTCGGCGGCGCGCTCGGCGAGCGCGTCACGTGCGCGCTCCAGCGCCGTCGCCTGCCGGCGGGCCGCGTGGACGACGCCGTGGGCGCCGAGGACGACGGGCGTGACGATGGCGAACGTGACGACGGCGTGGACGAGCGGCTGGACCCGGCCGACGTCGACGACGACCGGCGTGAGGAAGACGAGTGCGAGCCCGGCGAGGGCGAGCGGGGGTCCCCACCGCTCGGGGCGCAGCGCGAGGTTGCCCATGGGCAGCACGAGGAGGATGTCGAAGCTCGCCATGGTGAGACCGGCCCCGACGTCGATGAGGGCGACCGCGGCCATCTGGGACAGCGGGATCACGGCCCGCAGCCACGTCGGCCACCTGCCCCACGCGCCCGCGCTCGCCAGGCCCTGCGCGGCGAGGACGACGGCACCGGCGACGACGAGCAGCGTCGGGTGCGCCGGGGTGATCGCCCTCTCCAGGACGACGAGCACGAGCGCGATCGAGACGGTCGTCGGGAGGTTGCGCAGGCCGACCGCGTCCGGGGCGATCCACGCGGCCGCCGAGCGCTCGAGGAGGTAGGAGACGACGAGCTCCGACCCGTCGTCGGTGCCGGCCCTCGGGTGCCCGGCGCGCCCGGTGCCCGCACGGGGCGCCGGCGTGCTCACGTCCCGACGCGGTGCTCGAGGTCGGCGCGCTGCCCGTCGACCGCCGGCGCCGCGCGGACGTGCGAGGCGTCCGCGAGGCTCTCGCTGGCTCGCACGGTCTCGAGCGGCTCGACCTCCCGGGCCGGGCTGAAACGACCCCAGTACCGCGCCGTCGCCCGGACGATGTCCGGCTGCATGTACTCGCGGTGCGCCTGCGAGGTGTACGCCGCGAGCATCTGCAGCTTCGTCTCGATGAAGCCGTCGACGTCGACGAAGCGCGTCGGCGCGAAGGCGACGGTCGACGACGGGCTCTGGAAGCACCAGACGCTCGGGACCTGGCGGGCGGCGATCTCGACGGCGTCGTGCACCGCCCGGTGGTCCTGGTGGCGGTCGTGGACGCCGTGGGTGTAGATGCGGTCCGGCCGGACCTCGCCGACGAGCTCCTCGACGGCCGTGATGACGCCGCTCGCGGGGTCGAGGTGGGTGTCGGGGAAGTCGAGGTGGACGAGCCGGGCACCGACGACCGCGGCCGCCGCGGCCGCCTCGGCGTGACGCACCGTCGGGGTCGCACCGCCGACCGCCCCGCCGGAGAGCGTGAGGATGACGATCTCGTCGCCGGCCGCGGCGTGCGCGGCGAGGGTCGCACCGATGCCGATCTCGACGTCGTCGGGGTGCGCGCCGACCGCGAGCACGCGCTGCCGTGACCCCGCACGGCGCTCGCGCGAGCGGGTCGCGAGCTCGACGGCCCGCTCGGCGAGGACCGTGGCGGACACCGGCTTGACGAGGAACTCGTCGGCCGCCTCCCGCAGCGCGCCGACGGCGTTGTCGACCGTCGCGAACGCCGTGACGACGATGACGGACATGACGGGGTCGAGCCGGCGGACCTCGGGCAGCACCTCGAGCCCCGAGCGGCCGGGGAGCTGGATGTCGGTGACGAGCACGTCGTAGGTGTTCGCGCCGAGGGCCTCGAGGGCGCGATCGGTGGTGCCGACGAC
Source organism: Actinomycetes bacterium (assembly GCA_023401045.1). Classification (GTDB taxonomy): domain Bacteria; phylum Actinomycetota; class Actinomycetes; order Actinomycetales; family Cellulomonadaceae; genus Cellulomonas. The sequence goes on along the minus strand of JAEXEM010000393.1, from coordinate 4,657 downwards.
GTCGACGCGCATACCCGCGTGCTGCTCGAGCACGATGTGGAGGAACTCGGCGGCGTCGGGGTCGTCCTCGAGGACGAGTGCGCGGAACGGGTCGTCGACCATGTCCTCCCCCAGGACGGACGCCGGTGCAGTGCGAGTCTAGGGAGCCGGGGTGTGCCCCGCGCGGCGGGGGAGGGTGGGCCGGCCGGCGCGGACGGGCGGTGTCAGCGCCGCTGGCGCGCTGCGCGGTCGGCGAGGTCGCGGAGCACCTCGTCGCTGTACACCGGCACCGGCTTCTCCGTGACGGCACCCTCCTCGAGGGTCGACCAGTGCCAGTGCGGGAGCACGGCTGCGTCGCTCGCGTCGTCGTGCAGGCGCAGGTCGAGGAGGACGGCGTACCGGTAGCCGAAGCGACGCTGGATCGCCTGCGCCACCGGCAGGTCGACCGAGCCGGGCGCGGCGGCGTCGGCGCTCAGCTCGACGAGCAGGAGGTTGTTCTCGGGCCCGAGCAGACCGCGCCGGTGGACGATGAGGCTCGGCGGCCGGTACGTCGACCCGTCGAACCGCACCGCCGGCTCGAGGAGCATGCCGGACCGGTCGTAGTCGGCGTCGACGTCCCACACGCGGTCGATCGTGCCGCGCAGCGTCCAGCCGAGGTGGAACGAGATCGTCCGCTCCGACGGACGGCTCGTGCCCGCCGACGGGGCGAACAGCGTCCACTCGTCGACGAGGGTCGTCGTCAGCGCGATGCGGACGCGCGCCTGCAGGTCGGCGAGGAGCATGCGCCGACGTTACTGCCGGCACCGGCGTCGAGGCAGGTGCTTGGTCCCCATCTGGGACGATTTCCCCTCAAGCGGACGGACGTCAGGAACCGGACGTGCCGATGCCGAGCTGCTCGAGCACCGGGCCGAGACCCTCGATGCGCACGTCGGGGCGCAGGTGGTCCGGCCGGGCGTCCCAGTCGGCACGGTCGAGGACGAACAGCTGGCTGTCGACCGGACCGCCCTCGCGCGCCTGGTGGAGCACGCCGTTGGGACGGTAGCCGATCCGCCGGCTCACGCCGGTCGAGCCGGGGTTGTCGACGAACGCCGAGCTCGTCGCGTGCTGCGCACCGAGGCCCTCGAAGAGCAGGTGGAGGATCATGAGCCGCATCCGGGTGCCCACGCCGCCGTGCTGGTGGCGCAGCCCGAGCCAGGAGCCGGTCTCCGCGGTGCGGGTGACGAGGAAGTCCTTCGCGTACATGCCCTGCGTGCCGAGCGGTTCGCCGTCGCGGACGACCGCGAGCTCCATCGCCCAGTCCGCGGGGGTCGTGCGTTGACGCAAGCCCCACTGGTAGGTCATGACGCTGCGTGCCACCTGCTGCGGCGTGCCGCGCGTCCACGGGACGAGGAACGGCATCGAGTCCGGCGCGTGCACGCCCGCGGCCGCGAGCCGGGCGAGCGCGAGGAGCATGCGGTCGTCCGGTGCGACGAGCTCGAGGTCCCCGCTGACGACCCGCAGCCCGGTGAGCGGCCAGATGTCGACGTCGCTCAGGGTGACGTCGCTCAGGGTGACGTCGTCCGGTGCGGCGTCGTCCGGGGCGACGCCGGTGCGGGGGGCGGGAGTCTGGGTCACCCCGGGAGCCTGGCGGTGCCCGGTCCGCTCGGTCAAGCCGGAATCGTCGGGTTGTGCACGCGGTCGAGGGTTCGGTGCCGGGGGTCACGTCGATGGCAGCGGGGGCGCCGCGACGTCGTCGCAGCGCCCCCGTGGGACGTCCGGTTGCCCCCGCATCGGACGTCCGGCCCCGGGCGGCGGTGTACGGGCCACCCGCCCGGGAGCTTGGATCGGTCCCGGCCCGGCGACGTCGGGGGTCGAGCCGGACCGGGACCCGTCTGTGTCAGCCCGTCACGCAGGCCGTCCCGTTGACCGTGAAGGCCGTCGGTGCCGGGTTCTGGCCGGTGTGCGAGCCGTTGAACCCGAGGTCGACGCTCGCACCGGGGGCGAGGGTCGCGTTCCAGGCGGCGCCGGTCGCGGTGACCGTCGAACCCGTCTGGGACCACGTCGCGCTCCAGCCCTGGGTGAGCCGCTGCCCGGCCGTCAGGTCGAACCGCAAGGTCCAGGTGAGCGGCGTCGCGCTCGTGTTCCGGAGCTTGAGCGAGGCCGTGAACCCGGAGTCCCACGTGTTGGTCGAGTACGTGACGGCGCACGTCGCGGGGCCGGAGGAGGGCGTCGGGGTCGGTGTCGGGCTGACGGTCGGCGTCGGGCTGACCGTGGGCGTCGGGCTGACCGTCGGCGTGGGGCTGACGGTGGGCGTCGGGCTGACCGTCGGGCTGGGGCTGACCGTCGGCGTCGGGCTCGGCGTCGGCTGCGGACCGCCGGGCTCCGTGCCCCACACGAGCCGGCCGGCCTCGTAGAGCGTGATCGCCGCGGTCTTCAGCGGGTCGCCGGTGGCCGGGAGCCCGACGAACGACGGGTCGTTCGTCGCGTCCCACCCGGTCGCGCCGGCGACGCGGAACTGGATCTCCCGCCGGTGCTGCGACTGCCCGCCGGGGTGGATGTTCTGCCCCGCGCAGCTGAGCTCGGCGTAGTAGAGGTCACCGCCGGCGTGGACGACCGTCGAGGGCGTCGTCCCGCACTCGCTGTAGTTGGTCGAGACCGTGAGCGCCGAGGCCGGGACACCGGCGTCGAGCCGGAACCAGTACCGGATCGCGGCGTTCCGCAGCGAGCGTGCCGGGAACGCCGACCGGTTCCGGATGACGGCCTTGACCTCGGTGAACGTCCCGCCGGCGGGCTGGTTGAGCTTCGCCTCGACGAACAGCTCGTCCTGGTCGGGCTTCTCGGGCACCGGGAACGAGGCGAGCGGCGTGCCGCCGTACTCCGCGGTGAGGTAGGCCAGGGCGCTCGTGAAGCCGGCGTTGTAGTCCGTCGCGACCTCGTTGGCCACGTAGTCGTCGCGGCTGTCGGTGTAGGCGTCGTTGGCCGAGCCGGGCCCCCCGACGAGCGCGCCGTAGAGCACGTGCCGCGTCTCGACCGGCACCTTGCTCGAGTCCTGCCACGACCCGTGGGCCGTGCGGTGGTGCGGGTTCTGCGGCGGGTTGGCGCCGAAGCCGACGACGTACGACGACTTGCGCGGGTTGTCGCCGAGGGCGTACCCGATCTGCCGGACACCGAAGTCGTGGTACCGGGCCTTGCGGGTGGCGTCGGTCAGCCAGTCGCTGTAGACGAGCGCGACGAACGACGTGTTCGCGGCGTACCGCAGCGCGCCCCAGGAGTCGAGGACGGCCATGCCGCCGGGGGAGTAGGTGACCTTCGCGCCGTTGACGCCGACGGTCCAGTAGTCGAGCCAGCGGTTCGCGTCGTCGACGTACTTCTGCTTGCCGGTCTCCATCGCGAGCAGCGCGTAGGTCGCGTACGACTTGTCGTCCCACGCGACGGTCCACTTGTAGGACTTCGTCGTCGTCTGGTTCTCGTTGCTCAGCTTGTCGTACTCCGCCTCGGCCTTGGCGAGGTAGGACGTGTCACCCGTGGCCTTGTAGAGCCAGTACGCGCCCCAGACGAGCTCGTCCTGGTAGCCGGACCACGACTTGTAGAAGGACTGGGCGTCGGTGACGCAGTCGGAGTACTTGCCGCGGTACGTGTCCGCGAACGAGTAGAGCTGCTTCGCGTGGCTCACGAGCGTGGCGGAGTACGCGGGGTCCGAGCCCTTGAACACGATCGACGCGGACGCCAGGGCGGCTGCGGTCTCGCCCGCCGCGTCGGACCCCGGGCAGGAGGCGGAGATCTTGTACGCCGGGCGGGCCATCGTCATGACCTCGGCCGGGCCCCACCACTTGTGGTCGTCGTCGCCCTTGCCCACCTGGACGTAGAGCTCGTTCGGCGCGGTGTGCGCCTTGACGAAGTAGTCGTTCACCCAGCGCAGGTTGTCCTTGAGCTCGTCGAGCTGGCCGGCGCGGGTGTAGCCCTCAGGGCTCTCGATGGCGCCCCAGGCGAGCATCGTCGCGGAGAAGGCCATCGGCAGGCCGAACTTCACGTGGTCGCCGGCGTCGTACCAGCCGCCCGTGAGGTCCTTCCCGACGTCCTTGCCGTCGTCGAGGCCGGAGTCGCCGCGCCACGAGACGGGGAAGTCGGCGGGCAGGTCGCCGGAGCGCTGGGCCTGGTAGAAGAACATCGACTTCTGGAGGGCCTCGGCGTAGTTGAAGGCCGGGGCGGCCTGGGCGGCCGAGGGGCCGACGAGCGTGCTCGCGACGACGGCGAGCGCCGCGGCACCGGCCCACGACGCGCGTCGTTGCGCGCTGCGAGCGGACGTGCGGGTCATGGCGGTTCCCTTCACGACGGAGAGGGCGCTGGTAGCGCTCCCACGATGCGTCCGCCCGGGACGACGTCGACGTCGCCACCTGCGGGCCCGGACGAGATCGTCCTGAGCCGCCGCGACGCGCGTCAACGAACGAAACCTTTAGCCGGCACCGTGGACGCACGACGGCCCCGGACCGCGGGTGCGGTCCGGGGCCGTGCGAGCGAGCGCCGGCCGGGAAGTCCGGCCCGCCCGTCAGCCCTGGTCGGCCGGCTTCGTGCCGTCGGCGTCGTCGGGGGTGGCCGTCGTCTCCGGGCCGGCGGCGTCGCCCTGGGCCGGGGTGCCCTCGGCACCGTCCGGGGTCTTCGCCGCCGAGCGGCGGGTGGCGCGGCGCGCCGTCTCCTGCGC
>JAEXEM010000380.1 GCA_023401045.1 Actinomycetes bacterium | reverse complement strand
TCGGGGCACTGCGCGCGGACGCCCTCGTCCGCCCGGTGCGCGGCTACGGTGGGGCGATGACCGAGCCGACCCCCCTCACCCGCCCGGACACCGAGGTGCGCACCGAGGGTGAGCGCCGCGTCGTCGAGGCGCTCGACGCCCTCGGCGTGCCGTACGTGCGCACGCGGCACGGCCGGGTGGGCTCCCTCGCGGAGGCGGCCGCCGCCCGCGGCGTCGAGCCCGCGGACCTGCTCAAGACGATCGTCGTGCGCCGCGGCGAGGACGACTTCCTCCTCGTCCTCGTCCCGGGGGACCGGACGATCTCGTGGCCGCTGCTGCGCGAGCTGCTCGGCGTCAACCGGCTGTCGATGCCGGACGCGTCGGTGGCGCAGCAGGTGACGGGCTTCGAGCGCGGCACGATCACCCCGTTCGGGACGACGCGCACGTGGCCCGTCGTCGTCGACCGGCGTGCGGTCGGCAGGCTCGTCTCGGTGGGCGGCGGTGGGCACGGGGTGGGGGTCGAGATCGCCGCGGACGACCTCGTGCGGGTGCTCGGCGCGACCGTCGCCGACGTGAGCGAGGCAGGTTCCTGAGCCGTCGCGCGGGGCCTGCGGGGAACAGCGACCGGCCGGGACTCGTTGTCGGGGGTGGTGGCGAGGCGCCGCGGCGAGCCGATGTGGGCACGTGCGGGTACCGTCGGTCCGCCCGTGCCGCACCTCCGGTACGACGACGTACCCGAGCCGAGGAGCCCGAACGCGCATGACCGACCTGACGACCGCGCCGCCTGCGCCCGACGTGGCGCTCGCCGCGCCCGACGCGGCGCAGCACGAGATCCGCGTCGAGCACCGTGACGGGCGTGCCGTCGTCTGCCTCGTCGGGGAGATCGACGCGTCCCTGCGCGAGTCCGCGTCCGCGGCGATGGGGCTCGCGCTCATGAGCGGGCTGCCGCTGCTCGTCGACGCCAGCGCCGCGACGTTCGTCGACTCCTCCGGCGTGGCCTTCGTCCTCCAGCTCCACCTCGCTGCGTCCGAGGCGGGCCTGCCGCTCACCCTGCACGACCCCGAGCGTGTGCTGCGCGACGTCCTCGACATGGTCGGTCTGGGCTCCGCCGTCCCTGACGAGGGGTGACGTCCGCCCGCCGAGCGCGGGCGCCGCGGGTCGGCGCCGGTGCTGTCGGTGGCCTCGGCTAGCGTCCGGCGCATGCGGTTGCTGCACACGTCGGACTGGCACCTGGGCCGGACCCTGCACGGGGTCGACCTGCTGGACCACCAGGCCGCGTACCTCGACCACCTCGTCGAGGTGGTCGACGCCGAGGGCGTCGACGCGGTCGTCGTCGCCGGCGACGTGTACGACCGGGCGATCCCGCCGGTCGAGGCCGTCACGCTGCTGTCCGAGACGCTCGCCCGGCTCGCCGACCGGACGACCGTCGTCGTCACCTCGGGCAACCACGACTCGGCGACGCGGCTCGGCTTCGGCGCTGCGCTCATGCGCGAGCGCGTGCGGCTGCGCACCCGGGTGGCGTCGCTCGCCGAGCCCGTCGAGGTCGGTGACGGCCTCGTCTACGGGCTGCCGTACCTCGACCCCGACGCGTGCCGCGCCGAGCTCGCGCCCGTCGCGCAGGACGGGACGCGCACCCTGCTCGCCCGCTCGCACGCGGCCGTGACGACCGCCGCGATGGCGCGCGTGCGGGCCGACGCCGCGACCCGGGGCGGCCGTCGGGTCGTCGTCGCGGCGCACGCCTTCGTCGTCGGCGGGCTCGCGAGCGAGTCGGAGCGGGACATCCGTGTCGGCGGTGTCGACCACGTCCCGGCAGGCGTCTTCGAGGGCGCCGACTACGTCGCCCTCGGGCACCTGCACGGGCCGCAGGTCGTGCCGGGCCCCGACGGCACCGTGCTGCGCTACTCCGGCTCGCCGCTCGCCTACTCCTTCTCCGAGCAGCACCACGCGAAGTCGTCGGTCCTCGTCGACCTGTCCGGCGGTGCGCCCGTGACGACGCTCGTGCCGGCGCCCGTGCCGCGCCGGCTCGCGGACGTCACCGGCACGCTCGAGGAGCTCCTCGGTGCCACCGGCGAGCCGCACGTCGACGACTGGGTGCGCGTCACGGTGACCGACGCGGTCCGGCCGGCCGACCTCTTCCGCCGGGTGCGCACGCGCTTCCCGCACGCCCTCGTCGTCCAGCACCGCCCGGAGCGCGCACCGGAGGAGGTGTCCCGTGCCGCGCTCGTCACCGCGGCCGCTGACCCGGTGGCCGTCGCCGCGGACTTCGTCGCGCACGTGACCGGCGGGGCACCCTCGCCGGCCGAGCTGCGGGTGCTGCGCGAGGCGTACGAGCACGTCACCGCCGCGGAGCGGAGCGCCTGATGCACCTGCGCTCACTCACCGTCCAGGCGATCGGCCCGTTCGCCGGCCGCCACACCGTCGACTTCGACGCGCTCGGCGCGTCCGGCCTCTTCCTCCTCGACGGACCGACCGGTTCCGGCAAGTCGACGCTCATCGACGCGGTCGTCTTCGCGCTCTACGGCAAGGTCGCCGGCGCGGACGCCTCCGACGAGCGGCTGCGCTCGGCCTACGCCGCGGACGACGTCGAGAGCGTCGTCGACCTCGTCCTCGAGGTGCCGTCGGGGGTGTACCGGGTGCGCCGGACCCCGGCGTACCAGCGCGCCAAGCGCCGCGGCGCGGGGACGACGACCGCCCAGGCGACGGTGAAGGCGTGGCGGCTGCCGTCGGACGTCGACCTCTCGCGCGGCCCGGACGCGCTCGACGAGGTCGGGGTGCTGCTCGGAACCCGGCTCGACGAGGTCGGGGCCGAGCTCCAGCGGATCGTCGGGCTGGACCGGACCCAGTTCGTCCAGACGGTCGTGCTGCCGCAGGGGGAGTTCGCGCGGTTCCTGCGGGCCACCGGCGAGGAGCGCCGCGTGCTGCTCCAGAAGATCTTCGGCACCCAGGTGTACGAGCAGGTGCAGCAGCGGCTCGCGGCCGCGCGGGCCGAGGCGGCCCGCGGGGTGGAGGCGGCCCGCACCCGCCTCGGCGAGGACGTCGCCCACCTCCTGGGCGCGTGCCGGCTCGCGCCCGAGGAGCACGCGGC
>JAEXEM010000356.1 GCA_023401045.1 Actinomycetes bacterium | reverse complement strand
GACTGAGCCCGCGCGCACGAGACGGTCGGCCGGACGGACCAGGCCGGGCGCGGCGAGGTGCCGGCCGCCTCACTCCACCGGGCCCGGCAGCGGGCGCTTGGGTACCCGGGTGTCACCGCTCGACGAGCGGCGCAGCCGCCGCGTCGCCCACGGGTAGGCGTACTCGCGCAGCCACCGGGCGTTCTGCCGCGCCTGCTGGAGCCGCGGCACCGGGGGCAGCGGTGCCAGCGGGTCGTCCCAGTCCGCGCGGTCCGGGGGCAGCCCGAGCGCGACGAGCGCGCCCTGGGCGACCCGGGTGTGACCCTCGGTGGTGAGGTGGATGCGGTCCTCGGACCACATGCGCCAGTCGAGGAGGCTGCGCATCCCCCAGATGTCGAGGACGTACGCACCCTGCCGGCGGGCGATCGACCAGACGTGCGCGTTGAAGAGCCCGGCGCGGGTGCGCGTCTGGCGCACGATCGGGCTCTCCCGCGCGTCGAAGCCCGTGCTCAGCAGGACGTCGACGCCACGGGCGCGGACCCCCGCGACGACCCGCTCGAGCTCGGCGGCGATCCGGTCGACGTCGACCGTCGGCCGCAGGATGTCGTTGCCGCCGCCGACGATGCTCACGAGGTCCGGCTCGAGCTCGAGCGCCGCGGGCACCTGCTCGGCGAGGATCGGGTGCATGAGCCGGCCACGGATGGCGAGGTTCGCGTACTCGACGGGCCGCAGCCCGGCCGACGTCCTGCGGCGCGAGAGGTGCGACGCCAGCTGGTCGGCCCACCCCCGCAGCGGCCCGTCGGCTCCCGCGGGCGCGTCCCACAGCCCCTCGGAGAAGGAGTCGCCGCACGCCACGTAGCGCGTCCAGCGCGGCACCTGGCCGGTCGTCGCACCGGCGGCCCGCTCGTCGCGCTCGTCGCGCTCGTCCCGCTCGCCCTGCTCGTCCGGTCCCTCCGGGACCGTCCCCCTCTGCTCCGTCATGTCCCCATCATGGCCCGCTCAGGGCAGCCGCCAGTCGATCGGCGGGGCGCCCTGCTCGCGCAGCAGCGAGTCGACGCGTGAGAACGGGCGCGACCCGAAGAACCCACGGTGCGCCGACAGCGGGCTCGGGTGCGGGCCGGCGACGACCGGGACGTCGCCGAGAGCGGGCCGCAGGGACTGGGCGTCGCGGCCCCACAGGACGGCGACGAGCGGGCCGCCGCGCTCGACGAGCGCCGCGATCGCACGGTCGGTCACCGCCTCCCAGCCGTGCCCGCGGTGCGAGGCGGGTGCCCCCGGCCGCACGGTGAGGACCCTGTTGAGGAGCATGACCCCCTGGTCGGCCCACGGCGTGAGGTCACCGGTCGTCGGGCGCGGCACGCCGAGGTCGTCGACGAGCTCGCGGAAGACGTTCTCGAGGGAACGGGGGAGCGGCCGCACGTCCGGCTGCACCGAGAAGGACAGTCCCATGGGGTGACCGGGCGTCGGGTACGGGTCCTGCCCGACGACGAGCACCCGGACGTCGGCGAGCGGCCGGCGGAACGCGGCGAGGACGGCGTCGGGCGCGGGCAGGTACCCGTGCCCGGCGGCGACCTCGGCCCGCAGGAAGTCGCCCGCGGCACGCAGTGCGGGCTCGGCGGGCGCGAGGGCGCGAGCCCAGTCCGGGGCGACGAGGTCGGTCAGCGCGGCAGGGGTCACGGCGCCGCACGCTACCGCGCACGGCGCGCGCCCGTGCGGGCGAATGACACCGGTGTGGTTCCGCCGTACGATGCGGCGCAGCCGTCGGCGACGCACGGGCGTCCCCACGCGGGGCGGGCGGACGCGCGACGAGCAGCACGAGACGTACGAGCAGGACGAGCCGGACGAGCAGGACGAGCGCGGAGGTGCCCATGGACGCGGCGAGGTCGACCCTCGACGACGAGCCGGACGTCCGTACCGCCGTCGGCCCGGCGGGCCTGTCGGAGCGCGACATGGCCGTGCTCGCGTTCGAGCGGCAGTGGTGGAAGTACGCGGGCGCCAAGGAGCAGGCCGTCCGGGAGCTGTTCGACATGTCGGCGACCCGGTACTACCAGCTGCTCAACGCGCTCATCGACGACCCGGCCGCCCTCGCGCACGACCCGATGCTCGTCAAGCGGCTGCGGCGGATGCGCTCCTCCCGGCAGCGTGCGCGTACCGCCCGCCGGCTGGGCTCCGAGGCCTGAGCGCACCGCTCGTGCCCGGTCCCGGCCTGCGCGGTCGCCCGTCCGGCGGCGGGGCGCGGCCGGGCTGTGAGGTCGAGACGTTAGCCTTGCGGCCGTGAGCAAGGCCGAGTACCCCTACCCCGCGGACGAGTTCGACGCCGTCGTACCCGACGTACCCGTCGGCGTCCACCGCGCTCCGCGGACGGCATGGAGCCGGTGGTGGCCCTACCTCGTCGTGCTCCTCGTCGTCCCCGTCCTCGCCTACGGCGCGGTGACCTTCCTCCTGCGGTCGGGCGACCTGCCGGTCGGCGGCGACGCCGGCCCGGGCCCCCAGGCGGAGCAGCCCGCACCGGAGGACCCCGCGGGCGAGGACCCCGCGGCGCCCGCCGACGGCACGGAGGCGCCGCCCGAGAGCGAGGAGCCCGCCCCGCCGCCGGAGCCGGTGCTGTCGACGTCCGTCCGGGTGCTCAACGGCGCGCGGGTGTCCGGCCTGGCCGCGCGCATCGCGGACGAGCTCGAGGGTGCCGGGTTCACGGACGTGACCCCCGACAACGCCACCAGTTCGCTGCCGTCCCAGTCGACGGTCTACGTCGCCTCGGAGGAGCTGCGCCCCACGGCCGAGCTCGTCGCCTCGACCGTCGGTGTGACCGCGATCGAGGTCGACCCCGCACAGGCGTCCGGTGGCATCGTCGTCGTCCTCGTGAGCGACCCCTCGGCCTGAGCCGCCCCGACCGTCACGGACCTGCCTCGGCAAGACCCTGGTCCGACGGCGGTCGGCACCACTAGGCTCCACGCACCGGGGTGACGGCGGAGTGCCCCGCAGGACGTCGAGGAGCACGGCATGGCCCAGGGCACTGTGAAGTGGTTCAACGCGGAGAAGGGGTACGGCTTCATCACCCCTGAGGGTGGGGGGCAGGACCTCTTCGTGCACTACAGCGCGATCCAGGTCGACGGCTACCGGACGCTCGAGGAAGGGCAGTCGGTCGACTTCGAGGTCGGGCAGGGCACCAAGGGCCCGCAGGCGGAGCAGGTCCGCCCGGCCTGACACCCGGGACGTCCGCGTCCCGCACACGTCTACGGGCCGGGTGGTGCGCACGCGCCACGGGGCCGTCGCGCGCCCGGGGGTCGTCGCGCGGCCCGTGAGCGTCGCCCGGCCGGCAGCGTTCCTAGCGGGCGTCGAGCGCGTCG
>JAEXEM010000349.1 GCA_023401045.1 Actinomycetes bacterium | reverse complement strand
CGGCGCGCACGAGCACGCCGTCGTCGGTCGCGGTGACGGCGGGCAGCGTGAGCGTCGTCCCAGTCGCACCGGCGACGTCGGTCCACGTCGTGCCGCCGTCCTGCGACCGCTGCCACCGGAGGCCCGGGACGGGGTCGCCGCTGACGGAGACCGCGAACACGGCGTCCGACCCGGCCGTCGTCGACACGTCGGACGGCCCGCTCGTCACCGTCGGGGCGACCGCGGTGACGGTGAGCCGTGCGGCAGCGCTACGGACCGCACCCTCGGCGTTCGCCACGACCGCCCGCACGAGGCCGGTGTCGGCCGTCGTCACCGCGGTGAGGGTGAGGGTCGCCCCGGTGGCGTCCGCGACGGTCCGCCACGTCGCGCCGCCGTCCGTCGAGACCTCCCACGCGTACGTGAGCGTCGCGTCCCCCGCGGCGGCGACCGTGAAGGTGACGTCGCTGCCCGAGGCGACCGTCGTCGCGTCGGGGTCGTCCGTGACGTACGGGCCGATCGCGGCCAGCCACGTGAGTGGGACCGCCGTGGGGGTCGTCGGGCCGGTGCCGCCGCACCACCCGTTGCCCGAGGCGTCGACCCGGCGCGGGGAGACCTGCGTGGCGGAACCCCGGGGGTAGTCCCCGGTGGTCGAGAACGCGTCGGAGGAGATGCCGAACGGTGTGCCGGTGAGGTCGGCACGGCCGGTGCCGTCGAGCAGGTCGCCCCACGGGTAGCTGCAGGCGGAGCCCACGCCCCAGTCGACGGACGTCGTGCTTCCCGCGGGTCCCGCGATCGAGCCCGAGCTCGTCGCGAACCGGCGGTCGGTGGCATCGACCGTGAACGGGGCGGCGGCGGTGGCGGGCAGCCCCAGGCGCACCCGCGAGTAGCGCGTGACGACCGTCGTGCCCGTCCAGTTCTGGGAGTCGGCGACCTGCTGGCCGAAGTTCTCCGTACCACCCGCCGGCAGGGTGAGGTACTCGACGGGCGTGGTCGCGAGGTCCGCGCACCACACGGTCACGGTGCGTCCGTGGACCGTGATCTCGTGCTCGCCGTCCGTCGCGGACGGGTCGGCGGCGGCCACGTCCGCGCACGACGCGTGCTCGCTCAACGCGGCCGCGGGGGTGGCGAGGACGACGGGCGCGGCGAGGACCGCCGCGGCGAGGACGAGCGCGACGGGGCGGCGACGGGACACGGTGCTCCTTCGGTGGCGAGGCGGTCACCTCGCGGCGACACCGGTCGTCGATGCTCCGCCATGACAACGCCTGCCCGGCAGGACCACGCGGGTGACCGCGATGCCCGTCCGGGTGGTGTCCGCGCCTGGCCGCCTCAGTGCGCGTGCCGGTGCGTGCCCTGCTGCGGCGGCATCCCCACCGCGGCCACGGCCGCGACGAGCGTCGTCAGCGGGATCGCCAGCACGAGGCCTGTCGCCCCGGCGAGCGTGCGGACGATCTCCTCGGAGAACGCCCCGCTCGAGATGGTGAGCAGCACCGGCTGGTCGTAGAGCTCGAGGAGCAGCAGCAGCGGCAGCGACGCCCCCGCGTACGCGAACGCGAGCGTGTAGACCGTCGAGGCGATGTGGTCGCGCCCGATGCGCATGCCGCGCGCGACGAGGGTGCGCCACGACGCCGAGGGGTCGGCCGCGCGCAGCTCCCACACCGCGGACGACTGCGTGATCGTCACGTCGTTGAGCACGCCGATGCCGGCGAGGACGACGCCGCAGAGGAAGACGCCGCGCAGCACGTCGACGCCGTCGCCGCCGAGCACCCGGACGAGCTGGAACGTCTCCTCAGAGCTCACCGGCTGCAGCCGTGCCGCCCACGCCCCGAGCGCACCGAGCCCGGTGACCATCGCGAGGCCGAGCAGCGTGCCGACGAGCGCCGTCGTCGTGCGCAGCGAGATGCCGTGCGCGAGGTAGAGCACGGCGACCACGATCGCCGTGGACCCGGCGAGCGCCACCGTGAGCCCGTCGTGACCCATGACGAGGGCCGGCAGCACGTACCCCGCGATGACGGCGAACGCGACCACGAGCCCGACGAGCGCCCGCAGCCCGCGCAGGCCCGCGACGAGGGTCGTGACGATCGCGAACGCGAGCGCGAACGTCCCCAGCGGCAGCGTGCGGTCGATGTCGTGCCACGCCCACAGCTCCGGCTCGCCGTCCTGCGCGGGGTAGCGCTCGAGCATGACGCGCGTGCCGGGCGACGCGTCGGACGAGGTGATCCCGCTCGTCGCGAAGACGTCGACCTCCTGCCCGCCCGGGGTGCGGACGGTCACCTCGAGGCAGTCGACGGAGTCGGGGACGGTGCCGTCCGGCAGCACGTCCTCGATGCTCCCGTCGCAGCGCGTCATGCTCGAGTCGACGACGGTCCCGCTGACGTACTCGACCCCCGGGTCGACGAGGCCTGTCTCCGGCCGCTCGCCCCCGGGCCACGTGAGCGCGATGCCGACGAGCGCGGCGAGCGTCGCGACGACGACGGTGCCCCACAGGACGAGCCGGGTCGTGCGGCCCTGCAGCGCACCGACGGGGCGACGGGTGCGCACCGGCCCGGCGGGGGCGTCGGGCGTCCGGGGCGCGTCGTCACGGGTCGGGGGGTCCGTGGGGGTCACGCGACGATCC
>JAEXEM010000348.1 GCA_023401045.1 Actinomycetes bacterium | reverse complement strand
TCCTCGAACAGCGCGCGCACGGCGGTGCGCAGGCGTCGCGCGACCTCCCACTGCCGGCCGGGCGCCGTGCGGACCGTGAGCCGCAGCGTCACCGCGTCGGCGGCGAGCCGCTCGGCCCCGGTGACGTCCGCCTCGCCCTGGAGGTCGTCCGACAGCGCGGGGTCCGACGCGACCCGTGCCGCGGCCTGCCGGAGCAGGTCGCGTGCCTCGTCGAGGTCGACGAAGTAGTCGACGTCGACCTCGACGACCGCGGTGCCGAAGCCCTGGGTCTTGTTGCCGACGCGCACCATCGAGCCGTTCGGGACGTACCAGAGGGTGCCGTCGCCGTCGCGCACCTTCGTCACCCGCAGGCCTACCGCCTCGACGGTCCCCGTGGCCGGGCCGACGTCGACGACGTCACCGACGCCGTACTGGTCCTCGAGGAGCATGAACAGCCCGGAGAGGAAGTCCTTGACGAGGCTCTGCGCACCGAAGCCGACGGCGACGCCGACGATCCCGAGCGAGGCGATGAACGGCGCGAGGTTGATCCCCAGCGCGTCGAGGACGAGCAGGACGACGATCGAGCCGACGACGATGCTCGCCGTCGAGGTGAGGACGGAGCCGACCGTGCGGGCACGCTGCGTGCGGCGTGCGGACGCCAGCGGGCTCACGCGGCGCAGGACGCCGGCGACCTCCGTCTCGCCGAGCGGGCGCAGCACCCCACGCCCGAGCACCGGCGTGCCCGACGCGAGGTGGTCCGTCGCCACCGTGATGAACCGGCGCAGCAGCAGCAGGGCGAGGGTGCCGACGACGACGATGAGGACGATCCGCAGCGGCAGCCCGACGAACCACGCCCCCAGGTCCGACAGCCACCCGGCCATGCTGCCGTCGGGGAGCGGGGGTGCGACGTCCTCGAACGGTGACTCGGTCGCCGACGGGGTCGCCGTCATCGGGCACCCCCGGCGAGCAGACCCGTGCGGTCGGCGACGAAGAGCAGCTGCTCGGCGGAGAGGGCGACGGTGCGCGACAGTGCCCGCGCCCCGTGCCCGACACCCGTCTCGCGCCGCACGAGCACCGGCCGCTCGACCGGGTCGGACGAGGTCGCGGCCTGCAGCGCGGCCGCGAGCTTGCGGGCGTGCAGCGGGTCGACGCGGGTGTCGCCCTCGAAGACCGTGAAGAGGACCGCCGGGTAGGCCGTGCTCTCGACGACGCGGTGGTACGGCGAGTAGCCGAGCAGCCAGCCGAGCTGCTCGGGGTCGTCGGCGTCGCCGTACTCCTCGGTCCACGTGACGCCGAGGCCGAAGCGCTGGTAGCGCACCATGTCGAGCAGCGGGGCGGAGCACACCGCGGCGGCCCACAGGTCGGGGCGCTGCGTGACGGCGGCACCGACGAGCAGCCCGCCGTTCGACCCGCCCCAGCACGCGAGCCGGTCCGGGGTCGTCCAGCCCTCGGCGACGAGGTGCTCGGCGACCGCGTGGAAGTCGTCGAAGACGTTCTGCTTCGCCGCGCGCATCCCGGCGCGGTGCCAGTCCTCGCCCTCCTCGCCACCGCCGCGCAGGTTGGCGACGACGTGGACGCCGCCGGCCTCGACCCACGCGAGGGTCGACGCCGAGTACGCCGGGTCGAGGCTGATCTGGAAGCCGCCGTAGCCGTGGAGGACGGTGGGTGCCGGTGCGAGCGGACGCCCGTCGGCGTCGAGCAGGTCGGTGCGGGCGACGACGAAGGCGCGCACGGTCGTGCCGTCCGGGCTCGTCACCTCGACCTGGCGGGTGGTGACGTCCGGGACGTCCGGCAGCGACCCGGGCGGGGCGGCCCACAGCGAGACGTCGCCGGTGGCGGCGTCGAACCGGTGGACGTGCGGGACGGTGACGTGGTCGGTGTACGTGAACCACACCGACGAGCCGCCCTCGGGGCGCGAGACGAGCCCGGAGACCGAGCCCAGGCCCGGCAGCGGGACCGTCCCGGTGCGGGCGCCGGACCGCGGGTCGTGCACCGTCACCTCGCTCACCGCGTGGCGCCGCCACGCCGCGAGCAGCCCCGTCGGTGCCGTGGGGTCGCCCTCGTCGACGAACGCGACGCTCTCGAGCACCGCGACGTCGTCCTGCGGCAGGAGGGTCGACCAGTGCTCGACGCCGGGGGTGGTCGGGTCGGTGACGGCGAGCCTGCCGCGCGGCGCGTCGAGGTCGGTGTGCAGGTAGAGGCGCCCGTCGCGGCCGACCCACGCACCCACCTCGGCGTCGAGGCCGACGGCCACCTCGGCGAACCGCGGCGCGTCGGCGGGGGAGGCGGTGAGGTCGGCGATCCACACGTCGGTCCGCGGCGCGGTGCCGGCCGACGCCGACACGACGAGCCAGCGGCCGTCGAGGCTCACCTGCACGCCGAAGTAGCTCGTCATGTCGAGACCGGCGCCGAAGACCTCGACGTCCTCCTCGGCGGGGGTGCCGACCCGGTGCAGCCACACCCGGCGGTGGTACTGCTCCTCGTCGGCCGGGACGAGCCCGGGCGCGAGGCGACGGACGTAGTAGAACGCCTCGCCACCGGGCAGCCACGCCACGGGGGAGTAGCGGGCCCGGTCGATCGGCCCGTCCACCTGCTCGCCGGTGGCCACGTCGAGCACGTGCAGCACGCTCTCCTCGGTGCCGCCGTGGGACACCTGGTAGGCGAGCAGGTGCCCCTCCTTCGACGGCTGCCAGGCGTCGAGCGTCGTCGTGCCCGTGGGGTCGATCGTCAGCGGGTCGACGAGGACGCGCTCGGGCGTCCCGGGGTCCGCGACGACGACGACGGCGTGCTCCTGGTCGCCGTGCCGCTGCGAGAAGAACCGCCGCGTGCCGCGCCACGCCGGTGCGCCGACGGAGCCTGCGCCGAGCAGCGAGCGCAGCCGCTGCTGCAGCCGCTCGGGGTCGAACGCCGTGCCCGCCGCGGCGCCCGCGGCACCGGTGCGGTAGGCGGCCCACAGGTCGTCCTGGGCGCGGGACCACGTCTGCGTGCGCACGTCGGAGGCGTCCTCGAGGACCCGGTACGGATCGGCCACGCGATGTCCGTGCAGGTCCTCGACGAGGTCGGAGCGGGGAGCCTCGGGGTAGGTCGTCGCGGGGGTCGTCGAGGGCGGGGTCGTCACGACGCCACAGGCTACGTGCCGTCGCCGTGTTCCGGGCGTGCCCGCGCCCCCGGCAGGGCGCGGGACCACCGGCACCCGGCCGGGCACGGCAGCCTCTGGCAGGATCGACCCGTGTCCGACCCGATGCACGAAGACCTGTGGCGGCTCGCCGCCGCCTACGACGTCGTCCCCGGGTACCGCGGCCACGACGGGCAGGACCACGAGGCGTCCGACGAGACCGTCGTCGCGGTCCTCGGGGCACTCGGGGTGGACGCGTCGTCGCCCGAGCGCGTCGCGCTCGCGCTCGCGCACGCCGAGAACACCCCGTGGCGGCGCACCCTGCCGCCGGTCGTCGTGCTGCGCGAGGGGCACGGGGCGCAGGTCCCGGTGCACGTGTCGCACGGGGACCCCGTCGCGGTGTGGCTCGAGCTCGACCCCGAGGCCGGGGGCGGGCGGCGCGACCTCGTCCAGCTCGACGTCGTCGTCGAGCCGCGGACCGTCGACGGCCGTCTCGTCGGGCGTGCGACGTTCGAGGTCCCGGCGGACCTGCCGCTCGGCTGGCACGAGCTGCACGCCGAGGGGCCGAGCGCGCAGGCGCACAGCCCCGTCGTCGTCACGCCCGACCGCCTCGAGCTGCCGGAGGGCGTGCGGGACGGCGCCGCGTGGGGCGTCATGACCCAGCTGTACTCCGTGCGCTCGCGGGAGTCGTGGGGGGTCGGCGACCTCGCCGACCTCGCCGAGCTCGGCTGGCTCGCCGGGCACCGCTGGGGTGCGGACTTCCTCCTCGTCAACCCGCTGCACGCCGCGGAGCCGGTCGAGCCGCTCACCCCGAGCCCGTACCTGCCGACGACCCGGCGCTTCGTCAACCCGCTCTACGTCCGCGTCGAGGACGTCCGGGAGACGGCGTACCTCTCCGCCGCGGACCGGGCGCTCGTCGAGTGGGCGGCCGAGCCGGTCCTCGGCCTCGTGACCGACACCGGACCGATCGACCGGGACGCGGCGTGGGCGGCCAAGCGGGCCGCGCTCGAGGTGGTCTTCGCGCAGCCGCGCTCGGCGGCGCGCCAGGCCGAGCTCGACGCGTTCGTCGAGGAGCAGGGCGAGGGGCTGCGCGAGTTCGCGCTGTGGTGCGCCCTCGTCGAGCGGTACGGCCCGCCGGCGACGTGGTCGGAGGACCTGCAGGACCCGCTGTCGGACGCGGTCGCCGCGGCCGCCGTCGAGCTCGCCGACCGGGTGGCGTTCCACTCGTGGCTGCAGTGGGTCGCGGACGAGCAGCTCGCGACCGCGCAGCGCGCGGCCCTCGACGCCGGGATGGCGCTGGGGATCATGCACGACCTCGCCGTCGGCGTGCACCCCGAGGGCGCCGACGCCTGGGCGATGCGCGACGTGCTCGCCACCGGCGCCTCGGTCGGTGCCCCGCCGGACATGTACAACCAGCAGGGGCAGGACTGGTCGCAGCCGCCGTGGCACCCCGAGGCGCTCGAGCGGGCCGCGTACCGGCCGTACCGCGACATGCTCCGCACCGTCCTGCGGCACGCGGGCGCCATCCGCATCGACCACGTCATCGGCCTGTTCCGGCTGTGGTGGGTGCCGGCCGGCAACAGCGCCACGGACGGTGCGTACGTGCGCTACGACCACGACGCGCTCGTCGGCATCCTCGCGCTCGAGGCGCACCGTGCGGGGGCCGTCGTCATCGGCGAGGACCTCGGGACCGTCGAGCCGTGGGTCCGTGACTACCTCTCCGACCGCGGTGTCCTCGGCACCTCGGTGCTGTGGTTCGAGCAGGAGGGCGACCAGGGGCCGCGCGCCCCGGAGCACTACCGGCCACTCGTCCTCGCGACCGTGACGACGCACGACCTGCCCCCCACCGCCGGCTACCTCGCCGGGGAGCACGTCACCCTGCGCGACCGCCTCGGGCTGCTGAGCAAGCCCGTCGAGGAGGTCCGGGCCGAGGCGGACGCCGAGCGCGAGCGCACGCTCGCGGCGCTGCGCGAGCGCGGTCTCGTCGGTGACGACCCGTCCGAGCGGGAGGTCGTCGAGGCGCTCCACCGGTGGATCCGGCAGACGCCGTCGGTGCTGCTCGGTGTCTCGCTCGCCGACATGGTGGGGGAGCGGCGGGCCCAGAACCAGCCCGGCACCGACCGGGAGTACCCCAACTGGAAGGTGCCGCTCGCCGACGGCACCGGCCGGCTCGTGCTCCTCGAGGACCTCTTCACCAGTGCACGCGCGGAGTCCCTCGCGCGCGTCATGCGGGAGTGAGCGCGCCGCTGCGGCGGGTGCGCGTCGTCGGGACCTCGGGTGCGGGGAAGACGACGTTCGCGCGTCGTCTCGCCGAGGTGCTCGACGTGCCGTACGTCGAGCTCGACGAGGTCTTCTGGGACGCCGGCTGGGTGAAGCGCGACCGGGAGGCCGCGCGGGCGGACCTCGCCGCCCGGCTCGCGGCGCCGGCGTGGGTCGTCGACGGGAACTGGGACTCCGCTGCGGGGGACCTCCTCGACGCCGCGGCCGACACCGTCGTGTGGCTCGACCACCCGCGTCGGGTCGTCATGCGCCGGGTCGTCCGGCGCTCGGTCCACCGCGGCGTGACGCGCACCGAGCTGTGGCACGGCAACCGCGAGTCCCTGCGCAACCTCGTGCGCCGCGACCCGCACGAGAACATCGTGCTGTGGGCGTGGACGAACCACGCCCGGGTCCGCGAGCGGTGGGAGGAGAGGGCGGCCCGGCCGGGTCCGCCCGTCGTGCGGCTCACCGG
>JAEXEM010000335.1 GCA_023401045.1 Actinomycetes bacterium | reverse complement strand
GCCCCGGGGCCGCGGGGGGGGGGCGGGCGTGCGCGGGGCGCCCCGCACCGGCGCAGAAAGGCGTGCCCCATGACCACCCCCACGACCGCCGCCCCTCTCCTCGAGGTCCGCGACGTCGTCAAGACCTTCGGCGGCGTCACCGCCCTCGGCGGCGTCTCGCTGCAGCTGTGGCCCGGCGAGGTGCTGTGCCTCGCCGGTGAGAACGGCTGCGGCAAGTCCACCCTCATCAAGATCATCTCCGGGGCCGAGAAGCCCGACTCCGGCACCGTCGTCGTCGACGGCACCGAGCACACCTCGATGAACCCCACGGCCGCCATCAAGACCGGCATCCAGGTGATCTACCAGGACTTCTCGCTCTTCCCCAACCTCACGGTCGCCGAGAACATCGTCCTCACCTCGGCCGTCGCGAACCGGCGGCGCCTGTTCGACCTCGCCACGGCACGTCGCTCCGCGCAGGAGGTCGTCACCGACCTCGGTCTCACGCTCGACCTCGACGCCCGCGTCGAGGACCTGCCGGTGGCGGACAAGCAGCTCACCGCGATCTGCCGCGCGCTCGTCAACGACGCACGCGTCATCATCATGGACGAGCCGACGACCGCCCTCACCCACACCGAGGTGGCACGGCTGTTCGCGATCGTCGAGCGGCTGCGGGCGCGCGGCGTGGGGCTCATCTTCGTCTCGCACAAGCTCGACGAGGTCCTCACCATCTCGCAGCGCGTCACCATCCTGCGCTCGGGCCGCAACGTCCTCACCAGCCCCGCGTCCGAGCTCGACAGCCGCACGATCACGCAGCACATGACGGGCCGCGAGCTCGACGAGTCGCGCCACGTGAGCGAGCTCGCCCCGGACGCGCCGCCCGTCCTCGAGGTCGAGCACCTCACGCTGCCCGGCGCGTTCCACGACGTGTCCTTCACGCTGCGGCGCGGCGAGATCCTCGGCGTCACGGGCCTGCTCGGCTCGGGGCGCACCGAGATCGCGGAGTCCCTCTTCGGCGTCCTGCCGGCCCGGTCCGGGACGGTGCGCGTCGACGGCCGCCCCGTGCGGCTGCAGAGCATCGGCGACGCCATCGCCGCCGGGCTCGGGTACGTCCCCGAGGACCGGCTCACGCAGGGCCTGTTCCTCGAGCAGTCGATCGCCGACAACATCATCGCCGGCTCGGTCGACCAGCACCGCACCCGCTGGCGCACGCTCGACGCGCGCGCGGTGCGCCGGACCATCGCCCGGCTCTTCGAGCGGCTGCGCATCAAGGCACCGACCGTCCAGGCGCCGGTGCGCTCGCTCTCGGGCGGCAACGCCCAGCGCGTCGTGCTCGCCAAGTGGCTGGCCCGGCGCCCGCGGGTGCTCATGCTCAACGGCCCGACCGTCGGCGTCGACGTCGGCTCCAAGGCCGAGATCCTCGACATCCTGCGGGCCGAGGCCGCCGAGGGCACCGGGGTGATCGTCATCTCCGACGACGCCCCCGAGCTCGTCGCGTGCTGCCACCGGGTCCTCGTGGTCCGCGGCGGACGCGTCGTCGAGGTGCTGGACGGCGACGCCGTCGCCGTCGACACGATCCGGACGAAGGTGGCCGCATGAGCGCCCGTTCGCTCGACCGCGGGGCGCTGCTGCGCCGGCTGCGCGGGCCCAACAACGAGGGCGTGCTCGCCCTCATCCTCCTGCTGCTCGTCGTCGGCATGTCGATCGCCAACCCGGTGTTCTTCACGGTCCCGACGGCGTTCAGCATCGTCCGCAGCTCGATCGTGCCGCTCATCTTCGCGCTCGGGGTGCTGCTCGTCATCATCTCCGGCGGCATCGACGTCTCGTTCGCGGCCATCGCCGCGTTCGCCGCGTACACGACGGTCCACGTGCAGCTCGAGGGCGGGTTCGACCTCGGCCTGCTCGGGTCGTTCGCCGCGGCGCTCGTGCTCGGTGCGACGCTCGGCTCGGTCAACGGGTTCCTCATCGCCCGGTTCCGGCTCCCGACGCTCATCGTCACGCTCGGCACGCAGGGCATCTTCAAGGGCGTCCTGCTCGCCTACGTCGGGTCGCGCTACATCGCCGACCTGCCGACGGGCATGGGCTCGCTCTCGACGACGAACCTCCTCGAGGTGACGACCGACGCGGGGCGCAGCTACCTGCACGTCCTCGTCGTGCCGGCGGTCGTCCTCACCGTCGCGCTCGCGTGGGTGCTCAACCGCACGATGTTCGGTCGCTCGGTCTACGCCATCGGCGGCGACCCCGAGGCCGCCCGGCGCGCCGGCATCCGCGTGGTCCGCACCCAGGTGTGGGTCTACGTCATCGTCGGCATGACCGCCGCGATCGGCGGCATGGCCTACATGATCATGGGCCGCTCCGCCGCCCCGCAGGAGCTCGTCGGCGACGAGCTCGACATCATCGCGGCCGTCGTCCTCGGCGGTGCGTCGATCTTCGGCGGACGCGGGTCCGTCGGCGGGACCGTGCTCGGGGTGCTGCTGGTCCAGGTCATCAACAACAGCCTCATCCTCGCGGGCGTGCCCAGCGCCTGGCAGCGCACGGCCGTCGGCCTGCTGCTGGTCCTCGGCGTCGGCGTGCAGGCGGTCGCGGCCCGCCGCTCCGCCCGGGCGGTCCGTGTCAACGACGAGGTCGACGACAAGGTCGACGACGAGCAGGAGGTGCCGGCATGACCGCGCCCAGGACGACCGGCCCCGCGGACGGCTCGACGCCGGTGCGCGAGCGCGACCCGCTGCGCCGGGCCAACCGCCAGGTCGACGACCGCTGGCAGGCGTTCCTCGCCCGCGTCCACGTCGACCGCAGCGCCCGTCGCATGCTCGTGCTCGTCGTCGTCGCGTTCGCGCTGTTCGCGGCCCTCAAGCCGGGGGTGTTCCTCAGCCCCATCAACCTGCAGAACATCGCGCTGGCGGCACCGGAGATCGGTGTCATCGCCCTGGCGATGATGCTCGCCATGCTCACCGGCGGCATCGACCTGTCGCTCGTCAGCATCGCGAGCCTGTCGGCCATCACGATGTCGACGCTGTACTCGGCGATCGCCGCGACCGACCCGACGCAGGCCGAGGCGATGTTCCCGGTCATCGTCCTCGTCGGGGTGCTCGTCGGCGTCGCGTGCGGGGCCGTCAACGGCTTCCTCGTCGCCGGGGTCGGCATCACCCCCATCCTCGCGACGCTCGGCACGATGCAGATCTTCAACGGTGTCGCGGTCGCGTGGACGGGCGGCAAGACCCTCTACGGGTCGCCCGAGCAGCTGACGGCCGTCGGGCAGTCGACCGTCGGCGGCGTCCCCACGCTGTTCGTCGCGTTCCTCGCGGTGGCGGCGGCCGTCGCCGTCGTCGTCAACCGCACCCCGCTCGGCCTGCGGATCCGCCTGCAGGGCGCCAACCCCACCGCGGCGCGGTACTCCGGCATCCGCAGCGGCACGGTGCTCGGCGGCACCTACCTCATGACGGGTCTGCTCGGCGGTGTCGCCGGTGTGCTGTTCCTCGCCCGCAACCCCACCGCGTCGGCGGACTACGGCGCGTCGTACGTCCTGCTCGTCATCGTCATCGCGGTGCTCGGCGGGACGAACCCCAACGGCGGCTTCGCGACGGTGCTCGGTGTCGTCCTCGCGACGCTCACCCTGCAGATCGTCTCCAGCGGGTTCACCGCGGTGCGCCTGTCGGCGTTCGAGTACGCCATCGCCCAGGGCGTCATCCTCATCGCCGTCATGGTCCTCGACCAGGTGCGGTGGCGCCGCCGACGCCGGGCACCCAAGCCCGTCGCCGCAGCCGCCTGACCCACGTACTCCCCCTCGACCCCACGGAAAGGCACGGTCGTGAAGAAGATCATCAACAAGCCCGAGGACTTCGTCGACGAGATGATCGACGGCATCCTGCTCGCGCACCCCGACAAGGTGAAGACGCCCGGGGACGACCGCAGGATCCTCGTGCGGGCGGACGCGCCGGTCGCCGGCCGCGTCGGCATCGTCACCGGCGGCGGCTCGGGCCACCTGCCCCTCTTCAAGGGGTACGTCGGCCGCGGCCTGTGCTCGGGCGTCGCCATCGGCAACGTCTTCAGCTCCCCCAGCTCCCAGCAGGTGTTCGAGGCGACGAAGGCCGTCGACGGCGGCAAGGGCGTGCTCTACCTCTACGGCAACTACGGCGGGGACGTCTTCAACTTCGACCTCGCGGCGGACCTCGCCGAGCTCGAGGACATCGAGACCCGCACCGTGCTGGGGCGTGACGACGTCGCCTCCCAGCCGCGCGAGCGCAAGACCGACCGCCGCGGCGTCGCGGGCATCTTCTTCGCCTACAAGGCGGCGGGTGCGGCGGCCGAGCGCGGCGACGACCTCGACGAGGTCGCCGCGGTCGCGGAGGACGTCGTCGAGCACACCGCGACGATGGGCATCGGCCTGTCGCCGACGATCCTGCCGACGACCGGCGCGCTGAGCTTCGACCTGCCGGACGGCGAGATGGAGATCGGCATCGGCATCCACGGCGAGCCCGGCATCCACCGCGGCCCGCTCGAGACGGCCGACGCGATCGTCGACCGCATCGTCGGCGCGCTCGTCGCCGACCTCGACCTCACGTCGGGCGACCGGGTCGCGGTGCTCGTCAACGGCATGGGCGCGACCCCGCTCGAGGAGCTGTACGTCATGTACCGCCGCGTGCACGAGGTGCTGACGGGCCTCGGTGTCGAGGTCACCCGCACCTACGTGGGCGAGTACGCGACGAGCCTCGAGATGGCCGGTGCGTCGATCTCGCTGCTCCAGCTCGACGACGCCCGCCTCGCCCTGCTCGACGCCCCCGCGGCGTCCCCGTTCTTCCAGGAGGTCTGACCCATGCACTCCGCAGAGCTCGTCCGCACCATCCAGGGCAGCCTCGCCGAGCTCGTCTCGTACGCCGACGAGCTGCGTGACCTCGACCAGGCCCTCGGGGACGGGGACCTCGGCATCACCGTGTCGCTCGGCGCGAAGGCCGTCATCGCCGCGCTCGACGAGCTGGCGCCGGAGGCCACGCCGTCGGAGATCGCACGTGCGTGCGCCAAGGCGTTCGCCAACGCCAACCCGTCGACCATGGCGGCGCTCGTCGCCGGGGGGCTGCTCGCCGGCTCGAAGGCGTGGGCCGACGTCGAGGACGTCGACGTCGCGGCGGCGGCGCGGTTCGTGCGCGCGGCGGGCGAGAACATCGCCCAGCGCGGCAAGACGCAGCTCGGGGACAAGACGATCCTCGACGCGATCCTGCCCGCGGCCGACGCGCTCGACGCCGCACCGGACGGCGCGGCAGGTCTGCCCGCCGCGATCGCCGCGGCCGAGAAGGCCGTCGTCGAGACGCGCGCCCTGCAGTCCCGGCGCGGGCGGGCGTCGTGGCTGCAGGAGCGCAGCATCGGCCTGCAGGACCCCGGGGCGACGGCGATGTGGCGGTTCCTCGAGTCGTGGCGGAAGGCCACGTCGGTGGAGGATGCAGCATGAGGACCTCCACTCTCCCCGGGACCGGCATCACGGCCCCGAACGTCGTGCTCGGGCTCATGCGGATCGCCGAGAAGTCGGACGACGAGATCCGTGAGCTCGTGCGCACCGCGCGGGACGCCGGCATCGACTTCGTCGACCACGCCGACGTGTACGGCCGCGAGAAGCACGAGTGCGAGCGCCGGTTCGCCGACGCCCTGCAGCTCACCCCGTCGCAGCGCGACGAGCTGACGATCCAGACGAAGTGCGGCATCGTCCGCGAGGGCCCGTACTTCGACTTCTCGTACGAGCACATCATGGCGTCGGTCGAGGGCTCCCTGCGGGCCCTGCGGACCGACCACGTCGACATCCTCCTGCTGCACCGTCCGGACGCGCTCGTCGAGCCGGACGAGGTGGCGCGGGCGTTCGACGAGCTCGAGGCGGCGGGCAAGGTGCGGGCGTTCGGGGTCTCCAACCACACCCCGATGCAGATCGAGCTGCTCAAGCGGTCCGTCCGCCAGCCGCTCGTCGTCAACCAGCTGCAGCTGTCGGTCACGCACGCGGCGCTCGTCGCCCAGGGCACGGCCATGAACATGACCGGCGAGGACCAGTCGGTCATGCGTGACGGCGGCGTGCTCGACTACTGCCGGCTGCACGACATCACCGTGCAGGCGTGGTCCCCGTTCCAGGGCGGGTTCTTCACCGGCACGTTCCTCGGCAGCCCCGAGTACGCCGAGCTCAACGCGGTCGTCGACCGGCTCGCCGCGCAGTACGACGTGCCGCCGATCGCGATCGCGACGGCCTGGATCACCCGCCACCCCGCACGGATGCAGGTCGTGCTGGGGACGACGACCCCCGAGCGGGTCGCCGGGGCCGCGCTCGGCTCGGACCTGCCGCTCACCCGTCCGGAGTGGTACGACCTGTTCCGCGCCGCGGGGCACATCGTCCCCTGAGCTGCCCTCACCGGGGACGCACGTCGGCCGCACGGGCGGGTGC
>JAEXEM010000040.1 GCA_023401045.1 Actinomycetes bacterium | reverse complement strand
GCCGTCGCCCGGCTCGACGGGGTCGCCGACGCGCTGTCGGTCGCGGGCCTCGAGCCGGCGCTCGTCGAGCACGCCGACTTCACGCGCGCCGGCGGTGAGCGCGCCATGGCGCGGCTGCTCGAGCGTGCGGGCGACCTCGACGCCGTCGTCGCCGCGTCCGACAACATGGCCGCGGGTGCCCTGCACGTGCTGCAGGCGCACGGCCGTCGGGTGCCGGAGGACGTCGCCGTCGTCGGTTTCGACGACCTGCCCGTCGCGCAGCTCACGCGACCCGCGCTCACGACCGTCCGGCAGCCGATCCGCTCGCTGGGGCACGAGATGACCCGGCTCCTGCTGTCGGTCGTCGACGGCGGCGCCCCGAGCTCGCTCATCCTGCCGACGCGCCTCGTCGTGCGGGAGTCGGCGCCCGCGGCGCAGGGCTGACGCAGCCGCGGTCCTCGTGCCCCCGGGGCGGCGGGGCCCGGCCGGGCGCCGGTCCGGCCGCGTCCGCGTTACCGCAGGCCCGCCGACCTGCGTTAGCGTCGGACGGCCCCCCGCACCGCTGCCGGACGTCGAAGAGGACACCGTGGACACGCTCCCGTACCAGGACCCGTCGTTGCCGATCCCGGAGCGTGTCGCGGACCTGCTGAGCCGCATGACGCTGCCCGAGAAGGCCGGCCAGATGCTCCAGCTCGACGCGCAGCCGGGCGTCGAGGACCTCGTCATCGACATGCACGTCGGCTCGATCCTCCACGCCTCGCCGCAGCGCGTCCTCGAGGCCCTCGACGCCGTCGAGCGCACCCGGCTGCGCATCCCGCTGCTCGTCGCGGACGACGCCATCCACGGGTACTCGTTCTGGCGCGGCGCGACGATCTTCCCCACGCAGCTCGGCGTCGCGTCGTCGTGGGACCCCGAGGCGGCCGAGGCGATGGCGCGCGTCACCGCCGTCGAGGTCGCGGCCACCGGCCTGCACTGGACGTTCTCACCGGTCGTCTGCCTCACCCGCGACCTGCGTTGGGGCCGGGTGAACGAGACGTTCGGCGAGGACCCGTTCCTCCTCGGGGAGCTCGCGACCGCGATGGTCCGCGGCTACCAGGGCGACGGGCTCGACGACCCGACGGCGATCCTCGCGTGCGCCAAGCACTTCGCCGGGTACTCCGAGACGCAGGGCGGGCGCGACGCGTCCGAGGCGGACATCTCCCGCCGCAAGCTGCGCTCGTGGTTCCTGCCGCCGTTCGAGCGGGTCGCCCGGGAGGGGGCGCGGACGTTCATGATCGGCTACCAGTCGACCGACGGTGTGCCGATCGTCGTCAACCGCTGGCTGCTCGACGAGGTGCTGCGCGGCGAGTGGGGCTGGACGGGCACCCTCGTCACCGACTGGGACAACGTCGGGCGGATGATCTGGGAGCAGCGGATCGCCCCGGACCACGAGCACGCGGCGGCGCGCGCCGTCGAGGCGGGCAACGACATGGTGATGACGACCCCAGGGTTCTTCGACGGGGTGCAGAAGGCCGTGGCGAACGGGCTGGTCGACGAGGCGGCGCTCGACGCGGCGGTCGCGCGGATCCTCACGCTGAAGTTCGAGCTCGGGCTCTTCGAGGACCCGCGCCGCCCCGACCCGGTGCGCCAGGCCGAGGTCATCGGCTCGGACGACCACCAGGACGTCAACCTCCGGGTGACGCGCCGCTCGCTCGTGCTGCTGCGCAACACCGGTGTGCTCCCGCTGGGCGGCGGGCTCGTCTCGCAGATCGACGGCCGGGCCACCGCGCCGGACGGCTCCGAGCCTGCGCCGCTGCGGATCGCGCTCGTCGGGCCGAACGCCGACGACGTCGACGCCCAGCTCGGCGACTGGGCGGGCCGCTCCGGGCAGGTCGACTGGATGCGCGAGGAGGGGCACCCGCGCGAGATGACGGAGACCGTGCTCGACGGGCTGCAGGGCCTGCTGCCGGAGAGCTGGGAGCTGACGTACGCGAAGGGTGCGGAGATCGGCACGCTCGGCCCGGACCCCGAGGGGGCGTTCCACCCCGACGGTCAGCCGCGCATGCCGATCATGCACGCGGCCGAGCCGGACGCCGCGATGATCGCCGAGGCGGTCGCCGCCGCGCAGGCGGCCGACCACGTCGTCGCCGTCGTCGGGGACACCATCGGGCTCATGGGGGAGACGCGCTCGACCGCGACGCTCGAGCTCGTCGGCGGGCAGGTCGCCCTGCTCGACGCACTCGCCGCGACGGGGACGCCCATGACCGTCGTCGTCATCGCGTCGAAGCCGCTCGTGCTGCCGGAGTCCGTGCTCACCGCGGACGCGGTCGTCTGGGCGGCGAACCCCGGCATGCGCGGCGGACGCGCGGTCGCCGAGCTGCTGCTCGGCACCATCGACCCGGCCGGCCGGCTGCCGATCACGTTCCCGCGGCACGTCGGGCAGCAGCCCGTCTACTACAACCAGGTGCGCGGCCAGCACGGCACCCGCTACGCCGACCTCACGCAGGACCCGGCGTTCGCGTTCGGCGAGGGTCTGTCGTACTCGACCGTCGAGTACTCGGACCTCACGGTGACGACACCGGTCCTCGGGCGCGACGACGTCGTCCGGGCGCAGGTGACCGTGACGAACACCGGCACGCGCCCGTCCCACGAGGTCGTCCAGGTCTACCTCAGCGACCTCGTCACGTCCGCGACGTGGGCCGAGAAGGAGCTCAAGGCGTACCGCCACGTCGACGTCGAGCCGGGGGAGTCCGTCGTCGTCGACCTCGAGCTGCCCGTCGCCGACTGCACGATCGTCGACGCCGAGTGCCGCCGGGTCGTCGAGCCCGGGGAGTTCGAGCTGCTCGTCGGGCGGTCCTCGCGGGACCGTGACCTGCTGCGGGCGGGGTTCACGGTCGTCGGCTGAGGCGGCTGCGCGGCCGCGTGCGGTCACCCGGATGGACGTCATCCATACCGGTGGCGTGGACAGGTCGACACGAGTGGCACGCGTGGGCGCGGAGGAGTCTGCCGTGTCCGGAAATACGTGGTACCGGTCACGGTGCGGATACCCGAAGCGTCGCGGGGGTTTCTGTCATGGTTGCGGCCGTCGGCGCACTGGCGAGCCTTCCGGCTTCCTCGAAGCGCCGCCGTGCCCCGGACCTGCCGGGATGTCGAGAGGAAACCACGATGCGCCTCCGCTTTCGCCGTGCTGCCGTGACAGTCGTCACCGCCGTAGCTCTGACCATGGTTCTCGCGCCAGGTGCCCACGCGGCCCATCAGCCGATGCCTGACACGTGGTCGCCGTCCGCACCGACCAGCGGGTGGACCCGCGCATGGGGCCACAACGATGCGACCCTCGCCTACAGCGGCTTCAGCGGGTCGACGCGGCAGACCACGTACTGGGGGCAGGCGCTGTGCAACGGCGGCTACAACTGCACGAACTACGTGGCGTACCGGCTGCAACGTAACGGTGCCCCCAACTTCGTCCAGCAGTGCGCGACCGGCTCGAATGCCACGAGCTGGGACGAGCGTGCTCGGCGTTGCGGCATCCGCGTCGACACCGTGCCAGCGCCCGGCGCGGTGCTGCACTGGGACGCTCAGGCGTACGGGAACACTGCTGGGCATGTGGCCTACGTCGACGCTGTCGTCGGTGACATGTTGCTGATCAGCCAGGCCGGGTGCAGTGGTGGTGCGAGCCGAGAGATCAAGTCCATGTCGGCGCTGCGCGCGGCTGGTCTGAACAACGGGACGATCGAGTTCATCCATCCTCTTGACCTGCCGAACCCCGGCAACGTCGCACAGCCCGTGCCTGTGCCTGCTGTCCGGGGCGGGACGGTGTGGGAGGCGGCCTTCACGAACGGCTGGAAGAACCTCGACCCTCAGACGATCTCCGGCGCGACCGACGTGGCGGCAATGACGATCGGTGACGTCAAGTACGTCTACTCGATCATCGACGGGGTCGTCCACGAGGCGGTGAGCAACAACGGCTGGAAGAACCTGTCGACCGGCATCTCCGCGGATGCAGTGGCCGTCACCCACGCGGAGGGCGTCAAGCTGGTCTACACGTTGAAGAACGGGATCGCGTACGAGGCGGCGAGCAACAATGGCTGGCGGTCGCTTCCGCTGGGCACCGTCGCCGGTGCCACCGACATCGCCGCGACGACCGTGGGTGGCGACCGAGTGGTGTACACCCTGATCAACGGTACGGCGTACGAGGCGGTGTTCAGCAACGGCTGGCGAAACCTCCCGCTGGGAACGGTGCACGGGGCATCGCGGATCGCCGCGATGAGCGTGGACGGCGTCAAGTTCGTCTACACGCTGCAGAACGGGACCGTCCACGAGGCAGCCAGTGACAACGCGTGGAGGAACCTCTCGACGGCCACCGTCAACAGTGCCACTGAGTTGGCCGTCGCCAGGAACGGCAGCCAGAAGCTCATCTACACGCTCGTTGGCGGCGTGCCGCACGAGGCGGCTAGCGACAACGGGTGGCTCAACCTCTCGACCGGGATCGCCCCGGGTGCCGCTGGGCTGACGGCGAGCGTCGACTCCAGCGGCGGACGGTTCGTGTACACGATCCGTTGACCAGCCGGCACCGCGGCCCCCCCCCCCCCCGGGGGCGGGGGCCCCGGGGGG
>JAEXEM010000275.1 GCA_023401045.1 Actinomycetes bacterium | reverse complement strand
ATCGACAAGCCCGACGTACGCTTCGTCGCCCACCTGGACCTGCCGAAGTCGGTCGAGGGCTACTACCAGGAGACCGGTCGCGCCGGCCGGGACGGGTTGCCGTCCACCGCCTGGCTCGCGTACGGGCTGCAGGACGTGGTGCAGCAGCGCAAGATGATCGACACCTCCGAGGGCGACCTGGCCCATCGGCGTAACCTCGCCGCCCACCTCGACGCGATGCTGGCGCTCTGCGAGACGGTCCGCTGCCGCCGGGTGCAGCTGCTCGACTACTTCGGCCAGAGCCTGGACGGGACCTGCGGCAACTGCGACACCTGCCTGGAACCGCCCGAGTCATGGGACGGCACCGTCCCCGCGCAGAAGCTGCTCTCCACGATCTTCCGGCTGGACCGGGAACGCAATCAGCGGTTCGGCGCCGGGCACTGCATCGACATCCTGCTGGGCCGCGGTACCGACAAGATCGTCCAGCACCGGCACGACTCGCTCACCGTCTTCGGGATCGGAGAGGAGCTGAGCGAGGCGGAGTGGCGCGGCGTGGTACGGCAGTTGCTCGCCGAGGGGTTGCTGGCGGTCGAGGGCGACTACGGCACCCTGGCGCTCACCGAGGCCAGCGCCGAGGTGCTGGGCCGGCGGCGCACGGTGATGCTGCGCCGCGAGCCGGCACGCCCGACGCGGGCGGCACGAACGGCCAAGCCCCGGGGCGCGGCCACGATGGTCGCCGAGCTGCCGGCCGAGGCAGCCGGCACGTTCGAGCGGCTACGCGCCTGGCGGGCGGCGACCGCGAAGGAGCAGGGGGTGCCGGCGTACGTCGTGCTGCACGACGCGACGCTGCGCGAGGTCGCCACCCGGCGGCCGACGACGCGCGACGGTCTCGCCGCGATCAGCGGCTTCGGCGCCACCAAGCTCGAGCGCTACGCGGAGGGCGTGCTCGCGACCCTCACCGCGCACGCCGCGGACGACTGAACCCCGACGGGCCGCGGGGCCGCACGCTCCGGCGCGTCACCGCCGGACCATCCGCGCGATTCCGGGCACGACCTGCGGAAACGTCGCAGAACCACCGTGCTGTGACCACGGTGGTGTGACCCCCGGTTGAGCCGTTCGGAGTCGAATCGATCACGAAGTGTGAACGGAAGCACACCGAGGGCCCGCCGACCGGTACGTTCCGGCGCGGCGCTGCACCTCACGCGGCGCCTGCAGAGTGCTCGACACGGCTTGGAGGCCGACATGACCCAGTCGCACGACGACGCCACGACCCCCGACCCCACGCCGGGGATGCCGGCGTACGCCGGTGCGGGTGAGCCCTACGGTGCCGCCGGCGCCCCCCAGAAGTCGTTCCTCGCGACCTGGCTCTTCTCGCTGTTCCTCGGCACCCTCGGTGTCGACCGCTTCTACCTCGGCAAGATCGGCACCGGCATCCTCAAGCTCGTCACCTGCGGTGGTGTCGGCATCTGGGCGCTCGTCGACCTCGTCATGGTGCTCATCGGCAACACCCGCGACAAGGCCGGCAACCCGCTCGCCGGCTACGCGGAGCACAAGAAGATCGCCCTCATCGTCTCGATCGCGGTCGTCGCGGTCAGCTTCATCACCTCGGCGATCAACGGCTTCCAGGTGCCCACCCAGGGCTGACGGACCCGTACGGGCGGCTCGGTGCGCGGCACCGGGCCGCCCGTCGTCGTTCCCGGCCGGGCCCGACCGGCCGGGACCTCGCGCCCTGGCTCAGGGCTCCTCGGGCCGGCCCGTCGAGGCCCGCACGACGAGGTAGGTCGGCAGCGTGAGCGGCTCGGGCGTCGGCGCAACGGCCGGGGCCGGGTCGTCCCAGCCGCCCTCCCCCTCGGGGAGGTCCACCTCGGGGGCGCCGCCGGTGAGGCGTGCGAGCAGCAGGTCGGCCGCCATCCGCCCGGCACGCTCGACGGGCGAGGCCACCGTCGTCAGCGCGGGCCGCACGAGGTCGGCCCCGAAGACGTCGTCGCAGCCGACGACGCTCATCCGCCCCGGGACGGCCACGCCGCGCTCGTCGAGGCGCTCGAGGATCCCGAACGCGAGCAGGTCGTTGAACGCGAGGACGGCCGTCACCCCCGCGTCGACGGCGGCGTCGGCAGCAGCGGCACCCGCGGATCGCACGGGCAGGTACGGGCCGAGGACGACGAGCTCGAGCCCGAGCCGGTCGGCAGCCGGCCCGAGGGCCTCCCGGCGGCGCCGGTCCGACCACGAGGGGCTCGGGCCGGCCGCGTACGCGATGCGGCTGTGCCCGAGCGAGGCCAGGTGCTCGAGCGCCTGGACCATGCCGCCGGCGGTGTCGAGCAGCACGCCCGGCGTCCCCGGGATGGCGCGGTTGACGACGACGAGCGCGAGGTCCTCCGACGCGGCGGCGATCTGCTCGTCCGACAGGCGCGAGGCGGCGAGGACGGCGCCGTCGACCTGCCCGCGCAGCTTGCGTAGCGTCGCGGCCTCGGCCTCGGCGGACTCCTCGGTGTCGGCGAGGACCTGGACGTACCCCGCCTCGCGGAGGCGTGCGCTCGTCCCGCGGACGAGCCCGAAGAAGTACGGGTTGGTGACGTCGGGCAGGACGAGCGCGACCGTCTCGGTGCGGCCGGACAGCAGCGCACGCGCGGACGCGCTCGGCGTGTAGCCGAGGTCGCGCGCGACCGCGACGACGCGGTCGGCGGTCGCGGCGTTGACCCGCCCGGGGCGGGTGAGCGCCCGCGAGGCCGTCGAGACGGCCACTCCCGCGGCCGCCGCCACGTCCCTTAGTGTGGGCTGCCGTCGCCTGACGGACATGCACCCTCCCCGTCGGTGGTGCCCCGCGGCGACGTTGCGGCGGGACAGTTGCTGGCAAACGATTGCCATCGTAGCGTGTCGGACGACGTGCCACCAGAGCCCCCGCGACGACGCGGCCGGGCAGTGAGGAGCCGGTCCATGTCCGTCCACCCCGCCTGGCTGCCGGACGCGGCCTTCGCCCCGGTCGGCTCGCGCCGCGTGCTCGTCGCCGTCGGACCCGACGCCGGCCCGGTCGGCGCGACCGTCGTCGAGGAGGTGCGGCGTGCCACGGCCACGCACGGCGGCTCCGTCACCGTGCTCGCGCCGGGAGAGCCGCTGCCCGAGGCGTCGGACGTCCGGGCGCACGACCTCGTGCTCACCG
>JAEXEM010000036.1 GCA_023401045.1 Actinomycetes bacterium | reverse complement strand
GTCCGGTCGTGCTCGGGCTGCCGGGGCTCGGCGCGCCGCGCCCCTGACGGCCGGCCGGCGGGGTCGGTCCCGCGGCAGCCGGGGCCCACGGCAGGTCGGAAGGCGTGACGGTCCTCCGCCGCACCGGGTCGAAAGGACCATGCGGGAGCGCGGGCACAGGGCTTGAATGAACGTGGCGGCGAAGCCGTCACGTCGTCCGTGGAGGTCGTCATGACCGAGGTGTTCGGCTTCCTCGCCGGGCAACCCGTCCTGCTGCTCTTCGTCGTCATCGGTCTGGGCTCCGTCATCGGGCACGTCAAGGTCCGGGGGGTGGGTCTCGGGGCCGCCGCCGTCCTCTTCCTCGCCATCGGCCTGTCGGCCTGGGCGGCGTCGCACGGCGTCGACCTCGAGCTGCCCGAGGTGCTCGGCACGCTCGGGCTCATCCTCTTCACCTTCAGCGTCGGGATCGTCTCCGGGGCGACGTTCTTCTCGTCGCTGCGCCGCAGCCTGTGGCCGATCCTCGCGATGGCGGGCGTCCTCGTGCTCTCCGCCGGGATCGCCGTCGGTGCGGGCCGCCTGCTGGGGCTCGACGAGCCGGTCGTCGCGGGTGCCTGGGCGGGTGCCGTGACGAACACGCCGGCGCTCGCCGCGGCGCGCGACGCCGCGGGCGACGCGACGGCGCCGACCATCGGCTACGCCGTCACGTACCTCTTCGGCGTCGTCGGCATGCTCGTCGCGGCGTCCGTCGCGCTGCGGCACCGCACGACGGACTCCGACGCACCGCCCTCGCTCGTCACCCGCACCGTGCGGGTCGAGGACGTCGGCGACCCGAGCATCCGCGATCTCGAGCGGCGCCACGAGGACCGCATCAAGTTCTCGCGCGTGCGCCACGGCGAGACGTCGCCCATCCGCGCCGCCGGCGACGAGGACACCCTGCGTCTCGACGACCTCGTCACGGTCGTCGGGCCGGTCGAGGACGTCGAGGCGGTGACCGCCGAGCTCGGCCACGCGTCGTCGCACCGGCTCGAGGCCGACCGCGTCTACCTCGACGTGCGGCGCATGACGGTCTCCGCCGAGCACGCCGCCGGCCACACCATCGCCGAGCTCGACCTCATGCACCGCTTCGGGGCGACGATCTCGCGCGTGCGCCGCGGCGACGTCGACGTCGTCGCCACCGACGACTTCCAGCTCCAGCTCGGCGACCGCGTCCGGGTCATCGCGCCGCGCGAGCGGATGGCCGAGGTGTCCGCCTGGTTCGGCGACTCCGCACGTGGGCTCTCCGACATCACGCCCGTCGTGCTCGGTGTCGGGATCGCGCTCGGGGTGCTCCTCGGGGTGGTCGCGATCCCGGTCGGCGACCGCGCCTACTCCATCGGGGCGGCCGCCGGCACGCTCATCGTCGGCCTCGTGCTCGGGCGCATCGGGCGCATCGGCCCGGTCGTCACGGCGATGCCGTACACCGCCGCGCAGGCGATCGCCGAGCTCGGTCTGCTCGTCTTCCTCGCGCAGGCCGGTACCCGGGCCGGTGCGCAGATCGGCGAGGCGTTCACCTCGGGGCAGTGGCTGCGGATCCTCGTCCTCGGCGTCGCGGTCACCGGGTTCGTCGCCGCGGGCCTCTACCTCGTCATGCGACGCGCGTTCGGCATCGGTGGCACGCGGCTGTCCGGGCTGCTCGGCGGTGCCCAGACCCAGCCGGCGGTGCTCGCGTTCGCCAACGGGCGCACCGCCTACGACGCGCGCGTGGCGCTCGGGTACGCGCTCGTCTACCCGGCCGCGATGATCACGAAGATCGTCCTCGGGCAGGTCCTCGGAGGGCTCTGAGTCGTCGGAGGGGCCGTGGGCCTCAGTTGTCCGGGACCTCGGGCGCCGGTCCGTCGCCCGGGACGGCCGGCTCGAGAGCCGCGAAGAGCTGGACCCCGGTGCCGAGGCCGCACGCGAGGAGCTGCGCGAGCTGCACGTCCGTCACCCCCGGCTCGAGGTCCGCCGAGACCTCGGAGTAGACGGCGAGGACGCCGTCCTCCTCGCGGACGTACGCCTTCGGCCAGATCCGCTCACGGTTCCAGTCGTTGACCGCGAGCGACATCGCCCGGTACTGCTCGAGCGGGACGGTGCGGTGCCAGCGCCCCCGCACCTGGAGGATCTCGTGCTGGTCGCCCAGCAGGAGGAACCAGAAGCGGCTGCCGTCCCACGTGCCGGTGAGGTCGCCGTCGTCGTCGACGACGAAGCGGTACCCGCGCTCGAGGAGGTAGTCGGCGACGCGGTCGCGCGTGAGCGGGCGCGGAACCTCCTCGGACGACGAGCGGGACGCCGTGGGGGAGCCGAGACCGCCGAGGACGCGCAGCAGCCAGCCGGGCGCGCTCACGGGGCCGTCCCGGCGGGGTCGGGGTAGCGCTCGTCGAGCGCGTCGAACAGCAGGCTGCCGGTCGACAGCCCGCAGAAGAGGATCTGGCTGAGCTGGGCGTCGGTGGCGCCGTGCTCGAGGTCCGTCGCGACCTCCGAGACGACGTGGACGCGGCCGTTGTCACGCACCCGCAGGTACGCCTTCGGCCAGATCCGCTCGGCGTTCCACTCGTTGCACAGGTCGAGGACCTCCTCGAGTCGCTCGATGGCGAGCTCGCGGTGCCACTGCCCGCGCACCTGGAGGATCTCCTCCTGCTCGCCGAAGAGGAAGAAGTAGAACAGCCGGCCCCGCCACAGCCCGCCGAGGTCGCCGTCGTTGTCGACGAAGTACGAGAACCGGTTCTCCGTCATCCACGACGCGATCCGGGCCCGGGTCACGGGCGTCGGGACCGTGCGGGCCGGGTCGGCCGCACCGAGCTCGCGGACGAGCACCTCGGTCACGCGCTCGTGCAGCACGCGGTCGTCCTCGGGCGTGCCGGCGGGCCCGGGACGGCGCGAGCGCGGCCACCACCGGTACGTGCGCTGGCGGAACCACCCCATGCTCCGACCCTACCTGGCTCCGCCGACGCGGCCCGGTGCGCCACGGGCGGGAGACCAGGGTGCGCGGCCCGCGCCCGGCGCCGCGGGACCGGCCCGGCGGGCTACCGTCTGGG
>JAEXEM010000198.1 GCA_023401045.1 Actinomycetes bacterium | reverse complement strand
GGCCGGGCGACCGCGCCTGCGGGCACGGCGGAGGGCGGGACGACGCAGACCGCCGCGCGCCGTCCCGCCCCCGCAGCGTCAGGCCGGCGTGCCCAGCGGCGGCAGCGTGATCCCGCTCGGCTGCCGGTGGGGGGCGAACGTGCCCTCCCACGCCTCGGCGATCGCGTCGGCGGTCCACCCGCCCTCGCGGAACGTCACGGCCAGCTCCTGCGGCACGGAGTAGACGGAGAGCTTGTCCCCGCCGATGCCGATGGCCTGCCCGGTGACCCCCGCGGACGCGTCCGACGCGAGCCACACGACGAGCCCCGCGACGTCCTCCGGCCCGCCGAGCGCGTGCTCCTGGCGGACGACCGGCGGCAGCTCCTCGCCGCGCTCGTAGGCGGCGGCGACCTCGGCGTAGAGCGGGATGGTCGCGGTCATCGCGGTGATCGCCGTCGGCACGACCGCGTTGACGGTGATCCCGGCGCGGGCGAGCTCGAGCGACCACGTGCGGGCCATCGCGACGATGCCGGCCTTCGCGGCCGCGTAGCTCGTCTGCCCGAAGTTGCCGTGCTGCCCGGCGGGCGAGCCGACGAGCACGATCCGCCCGCCCTCGCCGCGCTCGCGCATGTGGACGGCGGCCGCCCGGGCGGTGGTGAACGTGCCGCGCAGGTGCGTGGACACCACGAGGTCGAAGTCCTCGTCGGACGTCTTCCACAGCACCCGGTCGCGCAGCACGCCGGCGTTGGAGACGAGCACGTCGAGCCTGCCGTACGCCTCGACGGCCGCGGCGACGAGCCGGTCGGCGGTCTCGGTCGGGCCGACAGGCGCGACGACCGCGACGGCCTTCCCGCCCTCGGCGACGATCGCGTCGACCGTCGCCCGCGCGGCGTCGGCGTCGATGTCGTTGACGACGACGCCCGCGCCCGCGGCGGCCAGCGCCTTCGCGTAGGCCGCGCCGAGCCCCTGCCCGCTGCCGGTGACGACGGCGGCCTTGCCGGTGAGGTCGGTGCTCACGGGTAGTACCTCACGATCATGACGGCGACCGCGGCGGGCTTGGCCTGCCCCTCGGTCTCGAACGTGTTCTCGAAGACGGCCTGGTAGCCGCCGGGCACCTCGGTGACGTCCGTGAGCGTCGACGTCACGCGGATGCGCGAGCCGACCCGCACGGGCGCCGGGAAGCGCAGCCGGTCGAGCCCGTAGTTGACGCCCGTGGTCACGCCGGTCACCTCGACGACCTCGGCCATGAGCGGCACGACGAGGGCGAGGGTGAGGTAGCCGTGGACGATCGTGCCGCCGAACGGCGTGCCCGCGGCGTACTCCGGGTCGAGGTGGATGGGGTTGTGGTCGCCGGTGAGGTCGGCGAACCGGTCGACCTCGTCCTGGGTGATCGTCCGCCACGACGACGGCCCGAAGGTCGTCCCGACGTGGGACGGCAGGTCGGCGAGCGCGACGGTCGTGAGCGTCGGCGAGTCCGCCGTGCTCGTGGTCGCGGGGTCGGGGGTCATGGGTGTGCTCCCTCGTCGTGGCGGTCGTGCGGTCGGTCGGTGGTGGGTGGGGTGCGGCTCAGCCGTCGACGCGGACGACGACGGCCCCCGCGGAGTCCCCGGCGGCGCAGCCGGTGAACAGGCCGACGCCGCCGCCGCGGGCGTGCAGCGCGTGGACGAGCTCGGTGATCGCACGGGCCCCGGTGGGTCCCTGCGGGTGCCCGTAGACGAGCGACGAGCCGTACGGGTTCATGCGGTCGAGCGCGAAACCGGTCTGCTCGGAGAACCACAGGTCGTTGACGGCGAAGGGGTTGTGCGTCGTCACGACGTCGACGTCGTCGATCGTCAGGCCGGCGTCCTTGAGCGCGAGCTGCGCGGCGGGGACGGGCGCCTTCGGCATGTACGCCGGCTCGGCGCGCGCGAAGCCGGTGGCGAGGATCTGCGCCGTCACCCCGCCCTGCCCGAGCTCACGTGCCCGCGCGGCGCTCGCGACGACGACACCCGCGCACCCGTCGGCCGGGTGGGTCTGCGCGCCGTACGTGACGACCCCGTCGGGGCGGACCGGCCGCAGCCGCGCCAGCCCCTCGGCCGTCGTGGGGAAGACGCCGTGGTCCTCCTCGACCCACTGCTCGCCGCGGCGGGTGGGGATGCGCACCGGCACCATGTACGCGCGCTGCACGGCGCGGTCGTCGGCCAGCGAGGTGAGGTACTGCTCGTACCGCAGCAGCGCGACCTCGTCGACCTGCTCGCGGGTGTAGCCCGCGTCCCGGGCCGTGTTCTCGGCCGTGTCGTTCATGCTCTGGCCGGTCGTCGGGTCGAGCTTCATGGGGTCGAGCACCCAGTGCTCGGAGGTCGGCGCACCGCCGGGGCCGGCCTGGCTGCTCCACAGCATGAGCGGGCCGTTGCTCGTGCGGTCGGTGATGACGCCGATCGTCGTGTCGTGCGCCCCGAGCTGCACCTGCGTCGCGAGGTGCTCGACGACCGCGGCCGACGTCGCGCACGCCCGCGCGATCCACGGGCCACCGTGGTCGCCGGCCCCGAGCCGGCGCGAGACGAGCGTGACGCCGTAGAACGCGTGCTGCTGCGGGACGGTGCACCCGAGGGTCCACTCGGTGATCTCGTCGGCCGGCAGCCCGCGGTCGGCGAGCGCGCGGCCGGTGACGTCGACGGCCATGTCGAGGCTGTTGACCTCGGCGAGCGGTCCCTGCCACTTGGCGAAGGGCGAGGTCCAGCTCATCCCGAAGGGGATGTGTGCGTCGGTGAACTTCATCGGGTCCTCTCGGCGGTGTCGGGGGCGGCGACGAGGTCGGGTGCCGTCTCGGTGAGTCGCCGCCGGAGCCGGTGCATGTCGACCTTCCCGCTGGGGCTGCGCTGCAGCTCGTCGAGCACGTGCACGCGTCGCGGCTTCTTGTAGCCGGCGAGGCGGGCGCCGACGTGCTCCTGCACGGACTCGGCGGTGATCCGAGCCCCCGGCGCGGCGACGACGACGGCGGTGACGACCTCGCCCCAGCGCGGGTCCGGCATGCCGACGACGACGGCGTCGACGACCCCCGGCAGCTCGAGGAGCACCTTCTCGACCTCGCCGGGGAAGACCTTCTCGCCCCCGGTGTTGACGACGCCCGAGCCGCGCCCGAGCATCTCGACGTACCCGTCACCGAGCACGCGCACCCAGTCGCCGGGCATGACGTGCCGGACACCGTCGACGACGGGGTACGTCTCGGCGGTGCGCACCGGGTCGTCGTGGTAGCCGAGCGGCATCGCACCGCGGTAGGCGAGCATCCCCGTGCCGCCGACCTCCTCGACGGGCCGCAGGTCGGCCGACAGCACGACGGCGCCGGGCGCGAGGCGAGGGCGGCACGGCAGGTCCTCCGGTCCACGCACGACCCCGTACGCGAACGGCCCGCCCTCGCTCGACCCGATGATGTCGATGAGCGTGGCGCCAGGGGCGTGCGCGAGGAACCGCGCCTTGAGCTCGTCGGACCACACCATCCCGGAGCTGAGGACGGTGTTGAGGCCGGCCACGTCGGCCCCGGCCCCCGAGTCGAGGACGTCGACGAGCGGCGCGGCGATCGCGTTGCCCGCGATGACGAGCCGGGTGACGCCGTGCTCCTCGATGGCGCGCACCGCGGCCGCCGGGTCGAACCGGGCGTGCGAGAGGAAGACGACGGTGCCGCCGAGGACCATCGCGTTCATCACGTTGAACAGCGCGGTCGCGTGCATCATCGGCGGCAGCGGCAGGCACACCGTGCGGGGCAGGTCCTCGCGGGCGGCGATCGCGGTGACCTCGGCGAGCGTGGTCGGGCGGTCGACGGGCAGCGAGCCGTAGATGGAGAAGAGCTGGCTGTCGAAGAGGTTGCCGTGCGTCCACACGACGGCCTTGGGTCGGCCGGTCGTGCCGCCGGTGAACATGAAGATCTTGTGCTCCGGCCCGACCGGCCGCGGCGGCAGCGGCTCGGCGTCGAGGGCACCGGCGAAGGGCGTGCCGGGGGCCGGTGGCGCGGCTGCGGTCCCGTCGAGGGCGCCGCCGTCGGGGACGACGAGGACGAGGCCGGGCAGCGCGGTCCGCGTCGCGGCGTCGACGACGGCGGCCGCGAGGCTGCTGGGGTAGACGAGCGCGGACGGTCGGGACGTCTCGAGGAGCTCGGCGAGCTCGGCACCCTGGTAGCGGAAGTTGATGTTGACCGGGATCGCACCGATCTTGTACGCGGCGTAGAGCGTCACGAGGTACTCGACGCGGTTGTACATGAAGATCGCCACCGCAGAGTCGGGGCCGATCCCGTGGGCGGTCAAGGTCGCGGCGAGGCGAGCGGCGGTCTGCTCGAACTGCGCGTACGTGAGGCTCTCGCCGGCGGCGTGGACCGCGACACGGTCGGGCACGGCGCGGGCGACCGCGTCCCAGACCGCCGCGTAGTTGGCACGCGAGAGGTCACCGGTCGACGGCGTCGGTGCGTCTGCCACTGCTCACATCCTTGTGGGCCGGCCGCGGGAGCGGCTGTGCGATGACGCGCCGATCGTGCCCGCCCCGACCTGCTGACGTCAACGGTTTCGTGACGATCGTCAGCCGGATGTCGAATGAAGTACCCGGGTTCAGGCGCCCAGACGCTCCGCGAGCCGCTCGCGCGCCGGGCCGACGAGGGCCGCGTGCAGGCGCCGGAACGTCTCGACCGACCGCGCCGCCGGCCAGTCCGGCGCGAGGTGCTCGGCGGGCAGCCGCGGCACGGCACGCAGCAGGTCGAGCCAGTCGGCGACGAGCGCGGTGACGTCCCGCAGCGCGTGCCCGACGTCCGGCTCCGCGCCGGCCCAGCACGCCTGGAACTGCTCGTGCCGCTCCCGCATGGCGTCCAGACGCCACGCGGTCCGGACGCTGCTCGCCGCCGAGAAGCCCGGTACCTCGTGCGCACGGAAGGCGAGGAGCTCGACGTCGTCACCCGCACCGTCCTCGTCGTGCACGCCGCCGAGGGCCTGGGCGACGTCGACCTCGCCCGGTGCGATCCACAGACCGTCGCGCAGCAGCCCGAAGCCCGCCCAGGTGAGCTGGGCGCGCACCCGGTGCCGCACGTCCCGCCGGCTCTCGGGCACCGAGAAGCTCACGAGCGTCCACCCCGGGCCGCGCGGGGCGAACGGGTCGTCGTCGAAGACCCGGTCCTGGGCCTCCCCGAGCACGCGCTCGCTGTCGGGGGTGAGGGCGTAGGAGACCGTGCGCCCGGCACGCACCGGCTCGAGCAGCCCGCGGCCCGCCATCCGGGTGAGTGCCGCGCGCGTCGCCGCCTCCCCGATCCCGAGCTCGCCGAGGACGGCGATGAGGACGGACGCCGGCAGCGGCCCTGCCCCGCCGGCGACCATGAGCTCGCCCATGAACGCCAGGAGGAGCTGCTCGGGACGTCGCCGCGCCGGGGCGCCGTCGGGGGCTCGCTCGGCGGTGAGCACACCCGGCGACGGCGTCGACATGCGCGCGATTCTCGCACGGCCGCCACCCGGGTGACCGGGTTCCGGCGGGGTGGAGATCATTGACACACGTGACATTCGACTGCACGATTGCCGAGCGAGTGTCACACATGGTCCGAGCGCTCGTCGCCCCCACGGCGCGCGGAGCCCACCGCCCGTCTCCCCCGATTCAACGAAGAATTGAGGACCCCCCATGAACCGACGTCCCGCGCTGGTGGCGGCTCTCGTCGCGGCGCTGTCGCTCGGGCTGGCCGCCTGCTCGTCCGCCGAGCCCGCCCCCCAGGCCGAGCCCGACGAGACCGCCGTCGAGGAGCCCGGCGACGGCGCGCTCCGTGCCGTCACCATCGGCGCCCTCAGCATCAGCGAGACCGCACCGCTGTGGGCCGCCGCCAAGGCGGGCGTCTTCGAGGAGCACGGGCTCGACGTCACCGTCCAGCCCATCCAGGGCGGCGCGCAGGCCATGCCCGCGCTCCTCAACGGCGACATCGACTTCTCCATCGGCCAGCCGTTCGGCGCGATGCGCGCGAGCCTGCAGGGCCTCGACGTCAAGATCATCGCCAACTACGCCCAGAGCCTGCGGGACGGCGACGACATCAACGCCGTCGTCGTCGGGGCCGGCAGCGACATCACCTCGCCGGCCGACCTCGCGGGCAAGAAGGTCTCGGTCAACTCCCTCGGTGCGGCCGGTGACCTCACCATCATGGCCGCGGTCGAGGCCGACGGCGGCGACCCCAGCACGGTCCAGTTCGTCGAGGTGGCGTTCCCCGACGCGGCGGCCCAGCTCGAGGCCGGGAACATCGACGCCGCGTGGGTGCCGGAGCCGTTCGTCTCGATGATCGTCGGCGCCGGCGGCGCCCGGATCGTCGACCCGTACCGCACGGTCGTGCCCGGCCTGCCGACGCTCGTCCTGCAGACCACCGGCAAGACGGTCGCCGACGACCCCGAGCTCGTCGAGTACGTGCGTCTGGCGTTCGCCGCCGCGTTCGAGTGGGCCGAGGAGAACGACGAGGCCGTGCGCCAGGCGCTCGTCGACGAGATGTCGCTGCCCGAGCCGGCCGCGGCGAACCTGCGCCTGCCGCGGTTCTCGACGGAGCTCGACGTCTTCG
This sequence comes from Actinomycetes bacterium, assembly GCA_023401045.1. GTDB lineage: Bacteria > Actinomycetota > Actinomycetes > Actinomycetales > Cellulomonadaceae > Cellulomonas. The sequence goes on along the minus strand of JAEXEM010000198.1, from coordinate 139 downwards.
TTCTCCAGGACCTCGCCGACCTCGCGGTGAAGTACAAGTTCTTCGAGTCCGCACCCGACCTCGACGAGCTCGTCAGCCAGTGAGCCAGCTGACCGACACGGCCGCCGGCCCGGGCCCCGGGGGCGTCGCCCCCCGGGCC
>JAEXEM010000170.1 GCA_023401045.1 Actinomycetes bacterium | reverse complement strand
TCGCAGGCCGCGCGCACGGCCGGCGGGGGTGGCCCCCGCCCCCCCGGGGGGGGGGGGCGGGGCCGGGCGGGGTGGTGCGGGTCAGGCCCGAGGGGGCTGCGGGTTGGTGTCGTCGGCGTCGACGATCGGCTCCGTCGGCTCCCAGGCGTCGCTCGTCGGCTCGCCGCCCTCGCCGGAGCCGAAGCGCGACCTCGCCGTGTGGACGGCCTTGTCCTTGAGCGCGGCCCCCTGCGTCTTGGCGAACTCCGTCGCCTGCTGCTGGGTGTCGTGCACGTACCCCTGGACGCGCGGGTCGTTCCAGGTCTCCGTCGCCCAGCCCTTGATCTTCTCGAACTGCTGCCGGCCGGCGCGGGTGCCGAAGAGGTAGCCGACCCCGGCCCCGACGACGAACGCGAGCTTGCCCTTCATACGTGCCTCCTTGGCGCCGACCCCGCGGGGGCGGCGGTCGTGTGCGGGCGGGCGGGCTGGCCTCGGGGCCGGGGCGGCGAGCCACGTCCCTGGCCACCTCGCCGAGGTCACCGAGCGTAGGGGTCCCCGCGGTCGGCCGCTCGGCGAGCGCCCACCGGCGGACCGCGCGACACTGACCAGCACCAGCGCCCGCCGCCCCGGGAGGCCGCCCATGGTCGCCACCGCACCCGCCCCCACGCCGACGCTGCGGCGGACCGTCGGGCGTCGGATGCTCCTCGTCTTCGTCGTCGGGGACATCCTCGGCGCCGGCATCTACGCGCTCACCGGGAAGGTCGCCGCCGAGGTCGGCGGGGCGATCTGGATCCCGTTCGTCCTCGCGTTCGCGCTCGCGGCGCTCACCGCGACGGCGTACGCCGAGCTCGTCGGCCGCTACCCGCGCGCCGCGGGCGCCGCGGTCTACGCGCAGCGCGCGTTCGGGCGGCCGTTCGTCACGTTCCTCGTCGCGTTCGCCGTGCTCATGAGCGGCATCACGAGCGCGAGCGCGGCCGCGCGGGCGTTCGGCGGGGACTACCTCGCCGAGCTCGTCACGGTCCCGACGATCGTCGCTGCCTGGGCGTTCGTCCTCGTCGTCGCCGTCGTCAACGCCATCGGGGTCTCGGAGTCGGTCAAGGTCAACCTCGTCCTCACCGCGATCGAGGTGACGGGTCTGCTCGTCGTGCTCGTCATCGGCGCGCGCGCGTTCCTCGCCGGCGAGGGCGACCCGTCCCGTGCGATGACGCTCGAGACGGACGGCCCGGCGTGGATCGCGGTGCTCGGGGGCACCGCCCTCGCCTTCTACGCGCTGCTCGGCTTCGAGGACTCCGTCAACCTCGCCGAGGAGTGCCGGCACCCGCGCAACGACTTCCCGCGCGCGCTGTTCGGCGGCATCGCCATCACCGGGGTCATCTACCTCGCGGTCGCCGTCACGACGTCGATGCTCGTCCCGACCTCGACGCTCGCGGACTCGACCGGCCCGCTGCTCGAGGTCGTCCGGGTCGCCGGGCTCGTCTTCCCGCCGTGGCTGTTCGCGCTCATCGCGCTCGTCGCGGTGTCGAACACGGCGCTCATCAACATGATCATGGCCTCGCGCGTCGTCTACGGGATGTCCCGGGAGGGCATCGTGCCGCGCTGGCTCGGCCTGGTGGACCGCCGCCGGCGCACGCCGTGGGTCGCGATCGCGTTCACGACGGCCGTCGCCCTCACCCTCGTGAGCACCGGCGACCTGTCGGGGCTCGCGGACACGACGGTGCTGCTCCTGCTGCTCGTCTTCGCCGTCGTCAACGTCTCGGTGCTCGTGCTGCGCCGCCACCACGAGCGCGACGACCGGGTCGAGGGCGACGCCGCGCACGGGTTCCGCGCACCCACGTGGGCACCGGTGCTCGGTGCGGTCGTCTCGCTCGTGCTCGCGTCCCCGCTCACCGGCCGCTCCGCCGACGTGTACGCCCGAGCGGGGCTGCTGCTCGGCATCGGGGTCGTGCTCCACGTCGTCAACCGGCTGCTCACCGGCCCCGCCCGGCAGGCCGAGGCGGTCGGAGCCGCGGTCGACGCCGCCACCGAGCGCCCGGCCGACGGGTGAGCGTCCGGCTGCCGCGGACGGGGTGAGCGATGGACCTGCTCGTCGCCGGGGTCGTCGCGGTGCTCGTCGTCGTGGCCGCCACGTCGGCCGCCCCCCGGGTGGGTGTCGCCGCGCCGCTCATCCTCGTGCTCGTCGGCATCGCCGTGAGCTTCCTGCCGGTCGTGCCGGCGGTCGAGGTGCGTCCCGAGTGGGTGCTCGAGGGGATCCTGCCGCTGCTGCTCTACGCCTCGGCCACCGCGGTGCCGATGACCGACTTCCGCCGCGACCTGCGGACGATCTCCGCGTTCTCCATCGTGCTCGTCGTCGGCACGACCGCAGCCGTGGGGTTCACGCTGCACGCGCTCGTGCCGGGGGTGAGCCTCGCGACGGCGTTCGCGGTGGGGGCCGTCGTCTCCCCGACCGACGCGGTGGCGACGTCGATCGTCCGGACGTCCGGGGTGTCTCGGCGCATCACGACGGTGCTCGACGGGGAGTCGATGCTCAACGACGCCACCGCCCTCGTCCTGCTGCGCTCGGCGGTCGTCGCCATCGCCGGGGCGGTCTCGGCGTGGGGCGTCGTCGGGGACTTCGTCGTCGCGGTCGTCGTCGCGGTGCTCGTCGGGTACGTCGTCGGGCGGCTGCACGTGCTCGTGCGGGCGCACGTCACGGAGACGACGTCGAACGTCGCGGTCTCCCTCGTCGTGCCGTTCGTCGCCTACCTGCCGGCCGAGCGGCTCGGTGCGTCGGGGCTCGTCGCCGTCGTCGTGGCCGGGCTGGTCTCCGGTGCCGCCGCGCCGCGGGCGCTGCGGGCGCGGGACCGGGTGACCGAGAACGCCGTGTGGCGCACGATCGAGCTCGTCCTCGAGGGGCTCGTCTTCCTCGTCCTCGGGCTCGAGGTGTTCGGGCTGGTCCTCGACGTGGAGCAGGCGCACGGCAGCGTGTGGTTCGCGGCCGGTCTCGCCGTCGTCACCGCGACCGTCGTCGTCGCCGTGCGCGCGGTCTTCGTCGCCGGGGCCGTCGGCTCCCTGTCGCGGCGCGCGGACGACTTCGCGCTCGAGCGGGACGTCCTCGTCGAGCACCGGGACCGGCTGGGCGGGGCGCACGCCGGACCCGACGGCGAGGGCACGGGGACCGACGCGGACGCGTCGACCGCGGCCGGCGACGCCGCGGACGTGGGGAC
>JAEXEM010000023.1 GCA_023401045.1 Actinomycetes bacterium | reverse complement strand
GTCGTGGGAGGGGCGGGCACGAGAGGGCACGGCCCCACCCTAGGCACGCCGCGTCAGCAGAGGACGAGCAACGCCCCGGGGACGACCTCGGCGGCGAGAGGCAGCGGGGCGACATGCTCACCGTCGGCGAACGCCGGCGGTGGTGCGACGCCACGTGCGGGCAGCGGCTCGACGGTCACCCGCCGGCCGCGCAGCACCTCGACGCGGGGGTGGTGCACGTGCCGGCCGCGGTAGATCGTCGGGAAGATGCCGAGGGCGGCGGTGCGGGTGAGCGGCCCGGCGACGACGACGTCGAGGAGCCCGTCGTCCGGCCGCGCGTCGGGTGCGACGGGCAGGCCGCCGCCGAACCACCCGGTGTTGGCGACCGCGACGAGGGTGCCGGCGGACTCCCACGTGCGGCCGTCGACGTCGACGCGGTACCCGTAGGGCCGGAACCGGGCGAGCTCGGGTCCGAGGGCGGCGAGGTACCGCAGGTGCCCGGGCAGGCGGGTGAGGGTGTTGGCGCGGGCGTTGACGGCGGCGTCGAGCCCGCACGACAGCACGCCGGCGTACCAGTCGAGGTGCGTCCCGTCGGTCGTCGTCACCCGCACGGCGTCGATGCGCCGCGGTCCCGTGGCCAGGGCACGGTCGACGACCTCGACGGCACGGTCGACGTTGCCGCGCGGCAGGTGCAGGGCGCGCGCGATGTCGTTGCCCGTGCCGGTGGCGACGATCCCGAGCGGCACGTCGGTCCCGGCGACGACGTCGACACCGAGGTGGACCATCCCGTCGCCGCCGACGACGACGAGCGCGTCGAGCCCCTGCGCCTGCCGGGCGCGGTCGGTGGCCTGGGCGAGCGAGGGCGCCGACAGGTCGTGGACCTCGTGCCCGGCGCGCTCGAGGAGCCGGTGGGCGCGCCGTCCGACGGCGGTCCCCTCCCCCGAGCCGGCGGACGGGTTGACGACGAGGCCGACGACGCTCATGCGGTGGACGCGTCGCGTGCGGCGTCGTCCCGGCCGGGGGGCGCGTCGTGGGGCGTCGTGCCGTCGAGCCGTGGCAGGCCGGCCGCGACGAGGCGCTTGTCGAGCCGCCGGTCGTGCAGGGTGCAGATCCCGATGGCGAGGAAGAACAGGCCGCAGATGGGGAACGCGACGGTGAGCATCGTCACGACGTCCGGCGTCGGGGTGGCGACGGCCGCGAACGTGAACGCGGCGAGCACGGCCCACCGCCAGCCGTTGAGGAGCGTGCGCGCGCGCACGAGACCGGCGAAGTTGAGCGCGACCATGACGACGGGCACGAGGAAGCCGGCGCCGAAGGCGAGGACGATCCGCATGACGAAGCCGAGGTAGAGCTGGGCGTCGACCCAGTTCGTCGTGTCCGCCGGTGCGAAGTCGACGAGGAAGCGCACCGCGTTGGGCAGCGCGAACCAGGCGAGGGCGGCACCGGAGAGGAACAGCGGCACCCCGGCGGCGATGAAGGCGAGGGCGTAGCGCCGTTCCTTGTGCGTGAGGCCGGGGGTGATGAACGCCCACAGCTGGTAGAGCCACCACGGGCTGGTGACGAGCACCCCGAGGAAGAGCGAGACCTTGACCTGCATGTCGAACGCGGTCGCGACGCCCTGGAAGTTGAGGGAGACGTCGTCGCCGCGTGCGGCGGCCACCTCGAGGACGGGTCGCTGCAGCAGCCGGAAGACCGGTTCGTAGACGAACCAGCCGGCGACGGCCCCGACGACGAGGCCGACGGCGATGAGGGCGACGCGTCGGCGCAGCTCGCGCAGGTGCTCGCGCAGCGGCATCCGCCCGTCGGGGGTGCCGCCCGGGTGACGGCCCACGGGCCGCTCAGGCGCGCGGCGGCGCCGGGGGCGGGGGCACGTCGGTGCCCGCCTCGGGAGCCGTGCCCGTCACGGGGTCGGTGGCGGGAGCCGGGGCCTGCGGCGCCGCAGAGGTCTGGGGTGCCGCGGCGGGAGGCGTCGTGGCGGCCGGGGTGCGGTCGTCGCCCGTGAGGTCGCTCATCTCCTTCTTGAAGATCTTGAGGGACTGGCCCACGTTCTTCGCGAGGCTCGGCAGGCGGTTCGCCCCGAACAGGAGCAGGACGAGCAGGATGAGCAGGATGAGCTGCGGCGCGGTGACCCTCATGGCGTCCGTTCCCTGAGTGGGCGGCGGTGCTGACGGGCCGAGTCTATGCCGTCCGTCCGGCGGTGCGGCCGGGTGCTCACGCGTCGGTCGGTCGTCCGCCGTACCAGTGTCCGGTGGCCTGGCGGACGGTCTCGAGGTGCCGCTCGTGACGCGCGGCGGCGCGGGCCCGTCGTGCCACCCGCAGCTCGTCGACGCGCTGCGCGAGCGGGGTCGGGTCCTGCCCGAGGCTCGTGCCTCCGGATGGGCGCTCGGCGGCGAGGGCCTCGAGGCGCGCCACCTCCTCGGAGAGCCGTTCGGCGACCTCACCGGCCCGGGCGACCTCACGGCCGAGCGCGACGGCGGAGCGCCACAGCCGCCGGCCGAGGAGGAACGCCCCGGCGAGGGTGGCCAGGACGAGCACGGTCCAGACGATCGCCCACACCACGTCAGACCTCCTGCGTCGGGGCCGCGAGCAGCGGCGCGTAGGCGTCGAGGGCGGCCCGGGCGGCGTCGGCCGCCGAGCGGGCCACCTCGGGCGGGTGGACGTCGACGACGTCCTCGGCGACCTGGAGCAGCAGGTGACGCAGCCAGGCGGGCTGGACGACGCGCAGCTCCACCTCGAAGGAGCCGTCGGCGAGGTCGCGGGTGCGCTCGACGGGCACGGCCTCGGCGACCCACCGGGCGCGTCCGGCGAGCCGGACGGTGACGAGGTCTCCCCCGGGCCCGGGGTGGAAGACGTCGGCGTCGGGGTCGACGGGGTGCTCCTCGGCGCGCTCGGGCAGCACGGCCGCCTCGACGATGCGGTCGACGCGGAACATCCGCTCGGCGTCCGCGGTGAGCGACCACGCGATGAGGTACGTGCGGTCGTCCTGCGTGACGAGGCGCACGGGGTCGACGTCGCGCTCGGTGACGGTGTCGGAGGCGTCGACGTAGCGCAGCCGCAGCCGGCGCCGTCCGGTGAGCGCGGCCCCGACGGTGGCGGCGACCTCGGGCGGGGCCCCGACGTGGACCGCGACGTCGACGGGGACCGCGGCGGCCGCGTCGCCCGTGGCGGCCTGCACCTTGGCGAGCACCGAGTCGAGGACGGCGGCGCGCTCGGCGTCGAGCGCGGGGCGCAGCGCGGCGAGCGTGCGCAGGGCGGTGAGCAGCGCGACCCCCTCGCGCGGGCCGAGGCGCAGCGGGCGGGTCATGCCGCGGGACTCGGTGAGCCGCACGACGCCCTGCTCGTACGACGCGGCGTCGAAGTCGATGAGGTCGTCGGGCAGGTAGCCGGGGGTCCCGGTGACCCAGAGCGTGTCGATGTCGGCCATGACCTGCTCGGGCGTCACGCCGAACTGGGCGGCGACCTGCTCGACGGGCACGTCCTCGTGGCGCTCGAGGTACGCGACGATGCCGAGCATCCGCACGAGCCGGTCGCTGGCGCGCTCAGGCACCGCGGGCCTCCTCGGTCTCGACGGTGGGCGCCGTACCGCGCGCCGTGCCGAGCGTCGCCGCGGTGCGCAGCATGCACACGACGGCGTCGCGCAGCTCGGGCGGGTCGAGGGCGACGACGGCGTCGCCGTAGCCGAGGAGCTCCTCGGCGAGCTCCCACCCGACCCGGTAGGGCACGGCGACGAGGTCGCGAGCGACGAGCACCTCCTCGGCCCCGACGGGCAGCGTCGCGTCGGCGGGCACGTCGCACGCGCGGGCCCGCAG
>JAEXEM010000150.1 GCA_023401045.1 Actinomycetes bacterium | reverse complement strand
CGCGCCGACTGCTCGGCGGCCTCGCGCCACGTCCGCGCGAGCGGCTCGACGACCCGGGCGCACGCGCGCACCTGCTCGACGTCACCGGCGGCCGACGCCGAGAGCAGCTCGCCGTGCAGCCACGTGTAGATCGACAGCAGCCCGGGGCCCCCCTCCCAGGCGTCGACGTCGAGGCTCGCGATGAGCTCGGCGACGATCTCCTGGGCGTGCGCCAGCTGCTGGGTGGCCTGCGGGCGCCGGCCCGCGTCGAGCTCGTGCGCGGCCCGCTCGACGTCGAGCAGGAGCCGGTCGCACAGCATGGTGAGCAGGCGCGCGGGGCTCGCGGTCTGCACCGAGGCCTCGAGGTAGCGGCTGCGGGCGTCGTACATGTGGGCCTCCTGCTACGTCGTCGACTGCTGGTTGAGTGCCGCGATCTGGCTGGCGAGGTAGCTCGACTGGGCGGACAGCCGCGACAGCGTCGTCTCGAGCGCGGCGTACTGCCGCTCGAGCGCGGTGCGGCGCATGGCGAGCCGGTCGTCCCACGCGGAGATGCGGTCGCCGAGGTCGCGGACCGTCGTCTGCTGCGCCTCGACGGCGAGGGTGAGCGTGCCGTCACCGCTGCGGGAGGCCACGGTGGCCATCTCCGCGAGGCGTGCGGCCACGCCGCTGACGACCGCCTGCACCTTGTCGGGGTCCTTAGCCAGCGCCGCGGCGAACGCCGCCTCGTCGAACGTGAAGGTGCCGTCGCGGTTGATGACGATGCCGACGTCGGAGGGCGAGGTGCCGTCCACCGGCATCGACGCCTCGGCCATGACCTGCTGCTGGAGCAGCCGGATGCGGGTGTCACCGGCGAAGATCCCGCCGCTGACGACGGTGCGGCCGTCCTCGGCCGTGCTCTCCTTCGGCTTGGTCCGCGAGGCGATCTCCGAGAGCACGACGTTGACGTTGCCGACGAGGGCCGACGCGAGGCTCTTGAGCGCCGCGTCGTCCCGGGCGACCGTCACCGTGAGCGGCTCGGTGCCCGGGGCCGTCACCGCCGTCACCGTGAGGTCGACGCCGGTCATGACCCCGTCGAAGGTGTTCGAGGACGAGGTGAGCACCTGCTCGGCACTCGACCCGGGGAACAGCGTGAGCGCGGCGTCCGAGGCGGCCCGGATCGTCTGGAGGTCGAGGGCTACGTCACCGTCGGCCCCCGCGTAGGACAGCGTGAAGGAGTTCTCGGCGCCGGTCTCGGTGCCGGTGAGCTGCAGGCGGTACGCGCTCTCGCCGGTGGGCCGGCCCTGGTCGTCGAGCACGGGCAGCTTGACGGCGGTGGCGCGCACGCCCGTGCCGGACGCGTTGAACGCGTCGACGAGGTCGGGCACGTCGGCGCTGCGCGCGGTGACGGTGACCGTCTCGCCGCCCCGCGTCAGCGTGAAGGTCGGCTCGGCCCCGGCGTGGGCACCCGGTGCGGGGAGCGTGACGAGCGAGGCCTGGGACTGCGCGACCGCGTCGACCCGGAACGTCAGGGTGCCGGAGCCGGCGGTGCTGCCGACCGCGGCGGTGGCACCGGTGGCGGTGGCGCCGGCCTGCGTCACCGTGCCGGACACCGCGCGCCACGACGCCGGCTTGGCGGCCGCGGTGGCGGCCTCCGCGAGCGAGGACACCTTCGTCGCGAGCGACTGCAGCGCGCTGGCGAGCGACTGCGCGGTCGCCTTCTTCGAGGCCAGCTGTCGTTGCGACCCGGCCTCGAGGTAGAGGAGGTTCTCGATGAGGTCGCCCGTCTTGATGCCGCTGACGAGCCCGTCGATCGTCGCCATCGAGGGTCCTCCTGGTGTCCGGTGCCGGTCGGTGCTGCTGGTCGGTCACCTCACGGCGACCGGGGAGGTCACTGCAGGAGCTGCAGGACCGACTGGGGCAGCGCCTTCGCCTGCGCGAGCATCGCGGTGCCCGCCTGCGAGAGGATCTGCGCCCGGGTGAACGCCACCATCTCCTCGGCCATGTCCGTGTCACGGATGCGGCTCTCCGACGCGGAGAGGTTCTCCACGGCGACGTTGAGGTTGTTGATGGTGTGGTCGAAGCGGTTCTGCACCGCACCGAGCTGCGAACGGACCTTCGAGACGGCCTCGATCGCGTTGTCGATCGCCGTGATGGCGTCCTGCGGGCCACCCGTGCCACCGGTCGCGTCGGCACCACCGGCGAGCGTGACGTTGGTGAGGCCCGCGACCGCACCGTTGCCGGCCGCACCGGCGGCGACGGCCTGGATGGTGACGTCGTAGTTCGCCGGGGTCGTGGCGTTGGCCGTGACCGTCACCTGGTAGGTACCACCGGCAGCGGTCTGCAGCGCGGTCTGGACGTCGGCGGCGGTCGGGGTGCCGGTGAGCGCCGTGCCGCCCTTCATGGTGTTGATCGCGGAGAGGGCGAGGTTCGTCTGGGTGGCGCTGGCCCGTGCGGCCGGCGTGCCGCCGACGCTGTCCGTCGTCACGTCGATGCCCGTGAGGCCGAGGCCGCCCGAGGACAGACCACCGGTGCCGGTGACGCCGGTCGCGAGGCCGGCCAGGTCGGCGGTGGTGAGGCCGACCTTGATCTGGTTGTCGTCACCGGTGTTGGCACCGACGTGGAACACGCCCGAGTAGGTGCCGTCCAGCAGCTTCGCGCCGTTGAACTGCGTCGTCTTGGCGATGCGGTCGAGCTCGGTGCTGAGCTCACCGATCTCGTCCTGGATGTTGGACTTCGCCGCGGCCGACAGGCCACCGGTGTTCGCCGCCTGCACCGACAGCGTGCGCATGCGCTGCAGGATGGAGTGCGTCTCGGTGAGCGCGCCCTCCGCGGTCTGGACGACGGAGATGCCGTCCTGGGCGTTGCGCACGGCCTGCTTGGTGCCGCCGATCTGGGCGCGCAGGCCCTCGGAGATCGCCAGGCCGGCCGCGTCGTCGGCCGCGCGGTTGATCCGCAGACCCGACGAGAGCTTCTCGAGCGAGGACGACAGGTCACCCTGCGTCGCCGAGAGGTTGCGGTACGAGTTCATCGCCGCGATGTTCGTGTTGATGGAGAGACCCATGGTTCTCTTCCTCCTTGAGTCGGGTCAGGACAGCCCATCCGTGGGCACGACCTGCTCATCGGAGGCGCCGGCCCGCTCCTGAGGAGTTCGGGCCGCGGCATTCAGGCGATGTGCACGCCCGCCTCGGCGTCGACCGGCCCGTGCTGCGTCGGCACGACGGCCGGCGGCGCGGTGACGACGCCCGCGAGCGCGGCCCGTGCGGCGATCGCCGCGTAGTAGGCCTGCCGGCGGCGCTCGGCGACGCCGTCGGGCCGCTCGGGGGCGGCGACGAGCTCGGGGTCGAAGGCGGTGTTGAGCCCGTCGCGCAGCAGGCCGAGGGCCTCGGTGCGCAGCTGGCTGATGCGCGACTGCGTGACGCCGAGCTCGGTGGCGAGGTCGGCGATGGTGCGCTCCTCGAGGTAGAGGCCCTCGACGACGGCGCGCAGCCGGTCCGGCAGCTCGGTGACGGCGGCGCGCAGCCAGTGCGCCCGCTCCTGGGTGAGCACCTCGTCCTCGGGGGTGCGGGCCGGGTCGCGCAGGGTGTCGGCGACAGGGCTGTCCGGCACGTCGAGCGAGAGCACGCGACGCTCGGCGTCGCTGCGCGCGGCGTCGACGGCCTGCGT
>JAEXEM010000149.1 GCA_023401045.1 Actinomycetes bacterium | reverse complement strand
GCGCAGGCCGTCGCCGACATGCTCGCCCGGCTCGCCCCCGCGGCGGCGAGCAACGCGCAGGCCGAGGCCGCCGAGCTCGAGGCGGCGCTGCGGGCCGACCACCCCGGCGCGACCCTCGAGCCCTGGGACTGGGCGTACTACGCCGAGCGCGTCCGTCAGGAGCGGCGTGCGCTCGACGACGCCGCCATGCGCCCCTACCTCGAGCTCGACCGGGTCCTCACCGAGGGTGTCTTCCTCGCGGCGAACAGGCTCTACGGGCTGACGTTCGCACGCCGGCACGACCTCGCCGGGTACCACCCCGACGTCCAGGTCTACGAGGTCTTCGACGCCGACGGCGCCGGACTCGGGCTCTTCCTCGGCGACTGGTGGACGCGCCCCTCCAAGCGCGGCGGCGCCTGGATGAACAGCCTCGTCGACCAGTCGACGCTGCTCGGCGGCTCCCCGGTCGTCGTCAACAACCTCAACATCCCGCAGCCCGCGGACGGCCAGCCCACGCTGCTCACGTGGGACGAGGTCATCACGATGTTCCACGAGTTCGGGCACGCGCTGCACGGGCTGCTCTCGTTCGTGCGCTACCCGTCGCAGTCCGGCACGAGCGTGCCGCGCGACTTCGTCGAGTACCCGTCGCAGGTCAACGAGATGTGGGCCTGGGACCCGGAGGTGCTCGCGTCGTTCGCCGTGCACCACGAGACCGGTGAGCCGATGCCGGCGCAGTGGGTCGAGACGCTGCTCGCGGCCCGGCAGGACGGCGAGGGCTTCGCGACGACGGAGTACCTCGCGGCCGCCCTGCTCGACCAGGCCTGGTACCGCCTCGCGCCGGAGGACGTGCCGACCGACCCCGACGAGGTCGAGGCGTTCGAGGCGCGGGCGCTGCAGGAGGCTGGCGTCGCGCTGCACGCCGTGCCGCCGCGCTACCGCACGACCTACTTCAACCACGTGTTCGCGAGCGGCTACTCCGCCGGGTACTACGCGTACATCTGGTCGGAGGTGCTCGACGCCGACACCGTCGAGTGGTTCGCCGAGAACGGCGGCCTGCGGCGTGAGAACGGTGACCTGTTCCGGGCCCGCTTGCTCTCGAGGGGCGGGTCGATCGACCCGCTGCAGTCGTTCCGCGACCTGCGCGGCCGTCCGCCGCGCATCGAGCCGCTGCTCGCGCGTCGGGGCCTGGACCAGGCGGTGGCCCGGTGAGCGCCGAGGGGACCGCGGTGCCGACCGCCGAGGACGAGGTCGTCGACCTGTGCCGTGAGCTCATCCGGTTCGACACGACCAACCCGGGCGACGGCACCGGCCCGGGGGAGCGTGCCGCGGCCGAGTACGTCATGGGGCTGCTGCAGGACGTCGGGCTCGAGCCCGAGCTGTTCGAGAGCGCCCCGGGACGCGCGAACGTCGTCGTGCGGCTCGAGGGGGCGGACCAGTCCCGGCCCGCGCTCGTCGTCCACGGCCACCTCGACGTCGTGCCCGCGCACGCGCCGGACTGGACGGTCGACCCCTTCGCCGGCGAGCTCGTCGACGGCCTCGTGTGGGGCCGCGGCGCCGTCGACATGAAGGACATGGACGCGATGGTCCTCGCGGTCGTCCGGCAGATGGTCCGGGAGGGGCGCAAGCCGGCGCGGGACGTCGTCGTCGCGATGTTCGCCGACGAGGAGGCCGGCGGCGCGTACGGCGCGCACTGGGCCGTCGACCACCGGCCCGAGCTGTTCGCCGGGGCGACCGAGTCGATCAGCGAGGTCGGCGGCTTCTCCGTCGACGTCGCGGGCCGGCGCGTCTACCTGCTGCAGACCGCCGAGAAGGGGCTGGCGTGGCTGCGGCTCGTCGCCGAGGGGCGGGCGGGGCACGGCAGCCAGGTGAACACCGACAACGCGGTGACGCACCTCGCGGCCGCGGTCGCGCGCATCGGCGCCCACGCCTGGCCCCTGCAGCTCACGCCGACGGTGCGTGCCCTGCTCGAGGGGGTGGCAGACCTCACGGGTCTGCGGTTCGACCCGGAGGACCCGAGCAGCCTCGACGCGCTCGTCGACGCGCTCGGGCCCGCGTCCCGGTTCGTCGGCGCGACCCTGCGCCACACCACGAACCCGACGCGGCTCGCCGCGGGCTACAAGGAGAACGTCATCCCCGGGGCGGCGACGGCCGTCGTCGACGGGCGTTTCCTGCCCGGGCTCGACGAGGAGTTCGACGCCACCGTGGCCGAGCTCGCCGGACCGCACGTCCGCATCGAGGACGTCGTGCGCGACACCGGGCTCGAGGTGCCGTTCGAGGGCGGTCTCGTCGACGCCATGGTCGCGGCGGTGCTCGCCGAGGACCCGGGTGCGCACGTCCTGCCGTACATGCTCTCGGGCGGGACGGACAACAAGTCGATGTCCCGGCTCGGCATGGCCGGCTACGGGTTCGCGCCGCTGCGACTGCCGGCCGACCTCGACTTCGCCGGGATGTTCCACGGCGTCGACGAGCGCGTTCCCGCGGACTCCCTGCGGTTCGGCACCCGCGTGCTCGACCGGCTGCTGTCCACCTGCTGACGGGGGCGGGGCGCGGTGACGTCGCGCCCCGCACACCTGTGCGGCGCGTCACCCGTCCGCGTGGTCGTGCGACCTCGCGACCGCGGGCGAGTCAGCCGAGCGTGCCGGCGAGGGTGGACCGCACCCGGATGATCTTGCGGCGCAGCCAGACGCGCCGCTCGCCGCCCGCGTAGAGACGGGTGCGTGCGAGCTCCCAGCGGCCGTACTCGGCCTCGTCCGACAGCATCCGGGTCGCGTCGCCGCGGGACGTCGAGGGCGGGATCGTCAGCACCCGGTACTCCCACTGGCCGCCGTTGCTCGCCCACTGGCTGCGCCTGCGGTGCGTCTGCCCGTCCGCCATCGCCTCACCCCGTTCACCCGCACGTGCCGCGGGCGTCGCCGTGCGCACGCCCCGTCGGCTCGGTCCGGTGCCATTGTGCCCCCGGCGGCGATACCGTCGTCGCATGACCGTGGACCCGCGTGCCGCTCTCGACCGTCTGGTGGCCGCTCTCGAGGCGCACTACGCCGCCGTCGTCGCCAGGAAGGACGAGGACGACCCTGCCGTCGACGACGCGTACGACGTCCTGGCCGACGCGTTCGAGGTCTACGACGACGCCCTCGGCACCGTCCACGGCGAGGCCACGCCGTTCTACCTCGCGGAGGACGACGACGAGGACGACGAGGACGACGAGGACGACGACCTCGACGAGGACGACCTCGACGACGAGGACGACGAGGCCGAGCTCGACGACCTCGCCGACGCCGAGGCCTGAGACCAGCCGCTGCGGGGCTGCACCGCGCGGACGCGCAGCGCCGGGTGCGCTGGGTGCGGTGCGGCCTGCACCCGCGCGACCTCGGGGTCGGCGGAGGACGTGGCGGCCGTGTCAGCCGCCCGGTCGCTCCGGGTAGCCGCTCGCGGGCGTCGTGATCTCGTCGAGCGCGAGGCCGATCTCCGGCGGCAGCCGCAGGTCCTCCGCCGCCAGCGCCCCCCGCAGCTGGGCGGCCGTGCGTGCGCCGACGACCGCGGACGCGACACCCGGGCGGGACGTCACCCACGCGAGCGCCACCTCGAGCGGGGCCCGCTCGAGCCCGGCGGCGGCGGTGACGACCGCGTCGACGACCCCGGCGGCGTCCGACGTGAGGTAGGGCTGCACGAACCCGGCGAGGTGCGCCGTCGCCGCACGCGAGTCCGAGGGGATCGTCCGGCGGTACTTGCCGGTGAGCACCCCGCGCCCGAGGGGTGACCACGCGAGCAGCCCGGCCCCCAGGCCCTGGCAGGCGGGCAGCACCTCACGCTCGACGCCGCGCTGCAGCAGCGAGTACTCCGCCTGCACGGCGGCCAGGCCCGGGTCCGGCTCGAGGAGCGTCGCGGCGCGGGCCACCTGCCACCCCGGGTGGTTCGACAGCCCGACGTACCGCGCCTTGCCCGCGCGGACGGCGTGGCGCAGCGCCGAGACGGTCTCCTCGAGCGGCGTGCGCGGGTCGGGCGTGGCGAGCCACAGGTCGACGTGGTCGGTGCGCAGCCGGCGCAGCGACCCGTCGAGGCTGTCGAGCAGGGCGCCGCGCGAGGCGTCGACGACGCCGCCGGACGCCGTGCGCCGCACACCGGCCTTCGTGCACACGACGACGTCCTCGTGCTCGACGACGTCACCGAGCAGGCGCCCGAGCAGCTCCTCCGCGCCGCCGTCGGCGTACGCGGCGGACGTGTCGACGAGCGTCCCGCCCGCCTCGACGAAGTCGCGCAGCTGGTCGGCGGCCTCGTGGTCGTCGGTGTCGCGGCTCCACGTCATCGTGCCCAGCCCGAGCGACGAGACGCGCAGACCCGTGCGGCCCAGACGGCGGTGCTCCATGGGTCGCCACCCTAGCCGCAGGGAGCCCGCGCGGACGTTCCCCCGGGTCGCCCGGAGCGGGGGAGGGGCGGCGATAGGGTGACGCCTCGTGACCACAGGCATCGGGACGGGCGAGGGCATCATCCTCGGGCTGGTGCAGGGCCTCACCGAGTTCCTCCCGGTGTCGTCCAGCGCCCACCTGCGGATCGTCGGCGAGCTCATCGGCTCCGGGGACCCGGGGGCCGCCTTCACGGCGATCTCCCAGCTCGGCACCGAGACCGCCGTGCTCCTCTACTTCCGCCGCGACATCAAGCGGATCGTCCTCGCCTGGTGGCACGCGCTGCGCGGTGGTCTCGGCACGGACTGGAAGTCACGCGCGGGCATGCCGGCCGGGCGCCCGGCGGACCACGACGCGCTCATGGCGTGGTTCATCGCGCTCGGCACCGTCCCGATCGTCGTGCTCGGACTGCTCTTCCAGGACGCCATCGAGCGGCCGTTCCGCAACCTGTGGCTCGTCGCGCTCACGCTCGCCGTCTTCGCGCTCGTCCTCGGGTGGGCGGACAAGGTGGGGGAGAAGCGGCGCCCCCTCGAGGAGCTGACACCGCGGCACGCGCTCGCGTTCGGCTTCTGGCAGGCTCTCGCGCTCGTCCCGGGCGTCTCGCGCTCGGGCGGCACGATCACCGGCGGGCTGCTCATGGGCTACACGCGGGAGGCCGCGGCGCGGTACTCCTTCCTCCTCGCCATCCCCGCGGTCTTCGGCTCCGGGTTGTTCCAGCTCGCCAAGAGCGTCGGCGACTTCGGGCAGGAGGGCACCCCGGGCTTCGGCGTCACGCTCGTCGCGACGCTCGTGGCGTTCGCCGTCGGCTACGTCGTCATCATCGCCTTCCTCAAGATCGTCTCGACGTTCAGCTACAAGCCGTTCGTCTACTACCGGCTCGGCCTCGCGGCGCTCGTCGTCGTGCTCCTCCTCACCGGCGTCCTCGAGCCCGTCAGCGCACCCGGCAACGCCTGACGGACCGGCGACGGCACGGGTGCCGGGGGCGGTTAGGCTTCCGGTCGTGCTCAGCTGGCCCGCCCCTCACATCCCCCGTCTGCCCGGGACCGGTGAGCCGGTCCGGGTGCTCGACACGTCGAGCGGTGAGGTCGTCGTCGCCGCGCCGGGCCCCACGGCCGCGCTCTACGTCTGCGGCATCACCCCGTACGACGCGACGCACCTCGGGCACGCGGCCACGTACGTCGGCTTCGACGTCCTCGTGCGGGCCTGGCTCGACGCGGGTCAGCGCGTCACCTACGCCTCGAACGTCACCGACGTCGACGACCCGCTCCTCGAGCGTGCCGAGGCCACGGGGGTCGACTGGCGCGACCTCGCCGTCGAGCAGACGGCGCTCTTCGCGGCGGACATGACGGCGCTCGGCGTCGTGCCGCCGGACGTCTACCGCGGCGTCGTGGAGTCGGTCGCCGAGGTCGCCTCTGGGGTGCGGACGCTGCTCGAGCGGGGCGCTGCCTACCGTCTCCCGGCGCCGGACGGCGGCGAGGACGTCTACGCGGACCTCGCGGCCGACCCTGCGTTCGGTACGGTCGCGCGCCTCGACGAGGCGACGATGCTCGTGCTCAGCGCGGAGCGCGGGGGCGACCCCGACCGCCCCGGGAAGAAGTCGCCGCTCGACCCGCTGCTGTGGCGTGCCGAGCGTCCGGGCGAGCCTGCGTGGGACGCGCCGGGACTCGGGCGCGGCCGCCCGGGCTGGCACATCGAGTGCGCCGTCATCGCCGCCGACGGGCTCGGGGTGCCCTTCGACGTCCAGGGCGGCGGGTCGGACCTCGCGTTCCCTCACCACGAGTGCAGCTCGTCCCACCTGCGCCTGCTCGACGACGGCGAGGCCGCGCGGCACCACGTGCACGCCGGCATGGTCGGGTACGAGGGCCACAAGATGAGCAAGTCGCGCGGCAACCTCGTGCTCGTCTCGACACTGCTCGCCGCCGGCGTCGACCCCATGGCGATCCGGCTCGCGCTCCTCGCGCACCGGTACCGCGACGACTGGGAGTGGACCCCTGCCGACCTCGAGGCCGCCGAGGGCCGCCTCGCGCGCTGGCGGCGTGCGCTGTCCGGCAACGGCGGCCCGGACGCGACGGACCTGCTCGCCGGCGTCCGCGCGGCCGTCGCCGACGACCTCGACACGCCGCAGGCCCTCACGGTCGTCGACGCGTGGGCGGAGCGGGCGTTGCTCGGGGACGGCCCCGTGAGCGAGGGGGCGCCCGGCGTCGTCGCGCGGACCGTCGACGCGCTCCTCGGCGTCAGGCTGTAGCCGGGAGCCGGGAGCCCGGGCCGAGCGTGGCCCCCAGGTCTGAGGACTGGAGCGGGGCCAGGGACGCAGGCAGCGACGTGCTCAGCCCCCGGTGCCCTTGTCCCGCCGACGCAGGTAGCGCTCGAACTCCTGGGCGATCGCCTCGCCGCTCGCCTCGGGCAGCTCGGCGGTGTCCTTGGCCTCCTCGAGCTGGCGCACGTACTCGCCGATCTCGGAGTCCTCGCCGGCCAGCTCGTCGACGCCGGTCTGCCAGGCCGTCGCGTCCTCGGGGAGGTCGGCGAGCGGGACCGTCTCACCGAGCAGCGCCTCGAGGCGGTGGAGGATCGCCAGCGTCGCCTTGGGTGACGGCGGCGCGGCCACGTAGTGCGGCACGGCGGCCCACAGCGACAGCGCCTGCAGCCCGCGGACGGCCGCCTCGTGCTGGAGCACACCGACGATGCCGGTCGGGCCCTCGTACGTGTTCGGCTCGAGACCGAGCAGCTCGCGCACCGTCGCGTCCTCGCTCGTCGCGTTGACGGGGATGGGGCGGGTGTGGGGCACGTCGGCGAGCAGCGCACCGACCGTGACGACCGTGCGGACCCCGAGGCCCGCGGCGATGTCGAGCAGCTCGCCGCAGTACCGGCGCCAGCGCATCGACGGCTCGATGCCGTGGACGAGCACGACCTGGCGCCCGGTGCGCGGTGTCGTCGCGATGGCGACGGCCGTCGTCGGCCACGTGATCTCCCGCGAGCCGTCCGGCCCGATGCCGACGACGGGCCGGTTGACCTGGAAGTCGTGGTACTCCTCGGGGTCGAGCTCGTCCACCTGCTCGGCGCCCCACACGTCGTGCAGGTGCTCCAGGGCGGCGGTGGCGGCGCTGCCTGCGTCGTTCCACCCCTCGAAGGCCGCGAGCAGGACGGGCTCACGGGCCGGCAGGTCGGGTGCTGCGTCCTCGGTCACCGTCCCAGCGTAGGGGCCGGTGACGGCTCCGGCGTCGGGGAGGGGGATGACGCCGCGTCCGAGGGGGTGACGGAGGTCGGCGCCGGACGTGACGACGGGCCTGCCGGCGACCGGCCCGCTGCCGCACGCCGCAGGCAGGGGATGATGGGCGCGGACCTCGCGTCCGCCCTCGTCGCCCCGACCCAGGAGGATCCCCTGAGCACGCTCTCGTCGCCCGCACGCCGCACCCCCGACGCCGCACGTCCGGCCCCGCTGCCCGCGGCCGTGCTGTGGGACATGGACGGCACCCTCATCGACACCGAGCCGTACTGGCTCGCCGCCGAGACCGCGCTCGTCGAGGCGCACGGCGGCGAGTGGACGGTGGCGGACTGGTCGTCCCTCATCGGCAGCTCGATGACGGTCGCCGCGGCGGTGCTGCAGTCGCGGGGCGTGGCGCTGGGCGCCGAGGAGATCGCGGCCGCGCTCAACGGCTCGGTCCGTGCCGCCGTCGAGGCGCGGGTGCCGTGGCAGGCCGGTGCGCTCGAGGCGATCCGGGCGCTGCACGCGGCCGGCGTGCCCCAGGCGCTCGTCACCTCGTCGTTCGAGGTGCTCGCTGCCCCGTTCGCCGCGACGGTCGGGCTGTTCGACGTCGTCGTCGCCGGTGACCACGTCACCGAGCCCAAGCCGCACCCGGAGCCGTACCTCACCGCGGCCCGCCTGCTCGGTGTCGCCCCCGAGGACTGCGTCGCCGTCGAGGACTCCCGCTCGGGGCTCGCGTCGGCCGTGGCCAGCGGTGCGCGCGTCGTCGCGATGACGACGCACGTGCCGGTCGAGCCGCCGGTGGGAGTCACGCGCGCGTCGTCGCTGCTCGACCTCGACCTCGCGACCTTCCAGCGGATCGCCTCGGGCGAGGTCCTCGACCTGCGGGCGGCCGGCTGACCCGTCGCCCGCGGCGGTCGACCGCGCCGGTCGACCCGGGATGGGCGGAGGTCAGGCCTGTGGCACGACCCCGACGGCGCGCTCGACCGCGCCGTCGGGGACGGGCGGCGGGGTCCCCCCGAACGACGGGCAGCGGTCGCGGAACGTGCACCAGTCGCACAGCCGCGACGGGCGCGCGCGCCAGTCGCCGCTGCGGGCGGTGTCCTCGATGCCGGCCCAGATCGAGCGGACGCGCTGCTCGAGGGTGAGCATCTCCGGCTCGGTCGGCTCGTGGGTGACGACGACGCCGTCGCCGAGGTACGCGAGCTGCAGGCGCTTGGGCAGCACACCGCGCGTGCGCCACACGACGTAGGCGTAGAACCGCATCTGGAACAGCGCGCCGCCCTCGAAGCCCGGACGCGGCGAGCGACCCGTCTTGTAGTCGACGACCCGCACCCACCCGTTGGGCGCGACGTCGACGCGGTCGACGACCCCGCGCAGCCGGGGGCCGTCCTCGAGGTCGTGGCGGACGTGGAGCTCACGTGCGCGCGGCTCGAGCCGGGTCGGGTCCTCGAGGGTGAAGTACGTCTCGAGAAGCCGGCGCGCCTCGGCGAGGAACTCGGTGGTGGCGGCCTCGTCGGGGAGCATCTCTGCGTAGCGCGGGTCCGCCGCGAGCAGCTCGTCCCAGCGGCCGGGCAGGTCCCGCCAGGCGGCCTCGATCGTGCGCTCGGCGGCGGGCAGGTCGAAGAGGTGCTCGAGCACCGCGTGCACGAGGGTGCCGCGGGCGGCGGCGGGGGAGGCCGGCTCGGGGAGACGGTCCACGACGCGGAAGCGGAAGAGCAGCGGGCACCGCAGGAAGTCGTTGGCGCGCGACGGCGACAGCCCGGGGACGTGCGCCTCGCCGTCGGGGGCGGCGGTGCCCTCCGGGTCGACGACGGCGGACGGGTTCTCGGTGTCGACGCTCACGCCACGAGCGTAGGCGCGCCCACCGACGCCCGGGCCCGCGGCACCCTCACCGTAGGCTGACGACCGTGAGCGCCCCCCGTCCCGAGCGTCCGTCCGGCTGGGTGATCGGCCGCGTGGCGGGCGCCCCCGTCGTCCTGGCCCCGAGCTGGCTGCTCGCCACCGTCGTCCTCACGTTCTTCTTCGCGCCGAGCGTCGCGAGCTGGACCGGCGGCGGCGGTGCGCTGCCCTACGTCGTCGCGCTCGTCTTCGTCGTCCTGCTCTTCGCGTCCGTGCTCGTGCACGAGCTCGCGCACGGCCTCGTCGGGAAGGCGCGCGGGGAGCAGCCGCACGCGTTCGTCCTCACGCTGTGGGGAGGGCACACGACGTTCGGCGGCGCCGCGTCGACGCCCGGCACGAGCGCGCTCGTCGCGGTCGTCGGGCCGGTCGCGAACCTCGTGCTCGCCGGGGTCTTCTGGGTGGTCGGCGAGCACCTGGCACCCGACGGCACCCTCCTGCAGACCGTCCTCGTCGCCGGGGCCGTGACGAACGGCTTCGTCGGGCTGTTCAACCTCGTGCCGGGGCTGCCGCTCGACGGCGGGCGCATCCTCGAGGCCGCGGTGTGGGCCGCCACGGGGGACCGCCACCGCGGCTCCGTCGCCGCCGGCTGGACCGGTCGGGTCGTCGCGGTCGGCCTCGTCGCCGTCGTCCTCGTGCGGCCCCTGCTGCTCGGTCGCGAGCCGAGCCTCGTCACCGTCGTGTGGACCGCGCTCATCGGTGCGTTCCTCTGGGCAGGGGCCACCGCCGCGATCCGGGCGGGCCGCCAGGGCAGGGCGGTCGAGGCGCTCTC
>JAEXEM010000019.1 GCA_023401045.1 Actinomycetes bacterium | reverse complement strand
GTGCGGGCCCGGCGCGGCGCGGCGGCCCCTCGGTCGGGCGGGCCGGACGGCGCGGCCCGGGACGGGAGGGGGACGGGGTGCGCGGCTCGACCGACGCCCTCGTCCAGGCGATGTCGGTGTACGACGGCCCGCCGTGGCTCGTCGGCACCCTCGCGCTGGTCGAGTCCCGGCCCGGGGAGGGCCGCGGCGGTGGCCCGCTCTACACGACCGTGGGGGAGTACGCGCTGGGCGGCTGAGGAGCGCTGTGCGAGCATGGGGGGATGAGCGTGCGCACGTCGACCCGCCCGGTGGGTGGTCGCCGATTTCCCGGGCCCGTCCCGGGCCGCGCGTCACGCGCACGCGCACGCTGACCGCGTGCCTCCCACGTCGGTGACGTCCTGCGGGACGGCCCGACGGGCCCGGGCCGGGCGCCACTAGACTGCCCAGCCGGCCGACGTCCCCCGTGGCAGCACGTCACGGGCCGCGTCCGCCGCCGGTCGCCGACCGCGTCCTCAGCGTGGCGACGACCGTCCGGAACCGTCCTGGAAGGCCCACATGACCAGCGCCACACCGCTGTCTCCGCTCGACGCCGACGGCGTCGCGGCGGCCGTCGACGCCGCGCTCGCGGACGTCGCCGCCGCCGCCGACCTCGACGCGCTCAAGTCCGCGCGTCTCGCCCACACCGGTGACGCCAGCCCGTTGGCGCTCGCCAACCGTGCCATCGGCGGGCTCCCCGGCCCGGACAAGGCTGCCGCCGGCCGCCTCGTCGGCCAGGCGCGCGGCCGCGTCAACGCCGCGATCGCGGCGCGGACGACCGAGCTCGAGGCCGAGCGCGACGCCCGCGTCCTCGTCGAGGAGTCCGTCGACGTCACGCTGCCCGCGGACCGCCACCCGCTCGGCGCCCGGCACCCGCTGTCGACGCTGTCCGAGCGCATCGCCGACGTGTTCGTGGCCATGGGCTGGGAGATCGCCGAGGGCCCCGAGCTCGAGGCGGAGTGGTTCAACTTCGACGCGCTCAACTTCGGCGTCGACCACCCGGCTCGGCAGATGCAGGACACGTTCTTCGTCGCACCGCAGGACGCCGACGTGCCGGAGGACGCCTCGGGTCTCGTGCTGCGCACGCACACGTCGCCGGTGCAGGCCCGCACGCTGCTCGAGCGCGGCGTCCCGGTGTACATCGCGTGCCCGGGCAAGGTGTTCCGCACCGACGCGCTCGACGCGACCCACACCCCGGTCTTCCACCAGGTCGAGGGCCTCGCGGTCGACAAGGGCCTGACGATGGCGCACCTCAAGGGCACCCTCGACCACTTCGCCCGTGCGATGTTCGGCCCCGAGGCGCGCACCCGCCTGCGCCCGTCGTTCTTCCCGTTCACCGAGCCGAGCGCCGAGATGGACCTGTGGTTCCCCCAGAAGAAGGGCGGGCCCGGCTGGATCGAGTGGGGTGGCTGCGGCATGGTCAACCCCCACGTGCTGCGGGCCTGCGGCATCGACCCGGACGTGTACTCCGGCTACGCGTTCGGCATGGGGATCGAGCGCACCCTCATGCTCCGGCACGGCATCGCCGACATGCGCGACATGGTCGAGGGCGACGTGCGCTTCTCCCAGCAGTTCCGGACGGTGATCTGACATGCCCCGCATCCCGCTGACCTGGCTCGGCGACCACGTCGACCTCCCGGCCGACCTCACGGCCGAGCAGCTCGCCGGCGACCTCGTGCGCGTCGGGCTCGAGGAGGAGGCGATCCACACCTCCGGCGTCACCGGCCCGCTCGTCGTCGGGCAGGTCCTCGAGCTCACGCCCGAGCCGCAGAAGAACGGCAAGACGATCAACTGGTGCCGCGTCGACGTCGGCGCGCACAACGACCTCGACGAGGCCGGGAACCCGACCGTGGCGCGCGGCATCGTCTGCGGCGCGCACAACTTCGGCGTGGGCGACCGCGTCGTCGTCGCGCTGCCCGGTGCGGTGCTGCCCGGCCCGTTCCCCATCGCCGCGCGCAAGACGTACGGCCACGTGTCCGACGGCATGATCTGCTCGGCGCGCGAGCTGGGCCTCGGGGAGGACCACTCCGGGATCATCGTGCTCTCGCGGCTGGGCTACGGCGACGACGTCACCGCGCCCGGTACCGACGCGCTGCGCCTGCTCGGCCTCGCCGACGAGGTGCTCGAGATCAACGTGACCCCGGACCGCGGGTACTGCTTCGCCATGCGCGGCGTGGCCCGCGAGTACGCGCACTCGACGGGTGCGCGCTTCACCGACCACGGTCTGGCGTCCGGCGACGTGCTGCGCGAGCGCCCCGAGGGCTTCGCGGTCGAGATCGCGGACGACGAGGGCATCCACGGTGTGGCGGGCTGCGACCGGTTCGTCGCGCAGGTCGTGCGCGGCGTCCGGGCCTCCGCACCGTCGCCGGCGTGGATGCAGCGTCGTCTCACGCAGGCCGGCATGCGGCCCATCAGCCTCGCGGTCGACGTGACGAACTACGTCATGCTCGACCTCGGCCAGCCCATGCACGCCTACGACCTCGGCACGCTCACGGCGCCCGTCGTCGTGCGGCGTGCCCGCGCGGGCGAGCGGCTGACGACGCTCGACGACGTCGAGCGCTCGCTCGACCCGCAGGACCTGCTCGTCACCGACTCCACGGGTGGGCACGCCGCGCGCGTGCTCGGCATCGCGGGGGTCATGGGTGGTGCGGACTCCGAGGTCGGCGAGGGCACGACGGACCTCCTGCTCGAGGCGGCGCACTTCGACCCGGTGAGCGTCGCGCGCTCCTCGCGCCGGCACCGTCTGACGTCGGAGGCCTCGAAGCGCTTCGAGCGGGGCGTCGACCCGCAGCTGCCGCGGGTCGCGGTCGCGCGGGCCGCGGC
>JAEXEM010000118.1 GCA_023401045.1 Actinomycetes bacterium | reverse complement strand
CGCGGACGCGACGCGGTCCGGGGACGCGTCGAGCACCTCGACGGCGTCGGCGCGCCAGAACTTCGCGGTCGGCCCCGCCTCGGTGAGCCGGGCGACGACGCGCTCGCCCGGCAGGGTGTGCCGGACGAACACGACACGTCCCTCGTAGCGGGCGACGCAGTGGCCGCCGTGGGCCACCGGCCCGATCTCCAGCTCGACGCTCGTCCCGGTCAGGTCGTTCTCAGAAGCCACGCGGCACGGTACCTCGGACGGTGTCCTCCATCCCCGTCTGCCCGGCGGTCGACGCGAGCTGCCAGGGCACGGAGGCGACGACGACCCCGGGTGTGAAGAGCAGACGGCTCTTGAGACGCAGTGCGCTCTGGTTGTGCAGGAGGTGCTCCCACCAGTGCCCGACGACGTACTCGGGGATGTAGACGACGACGAGGTCCCGCGGGCTCTCGCGCCGGATGGACCGCACGTAGGTGAGGACCGGGCGGGTGATCTCCCGGAACGGGGAGTCGAGGACCTTGAGCGGCACCGGCAGGTCGGCCGCCTCCCACTGCCGCCGCAGGGACTCGACCTCGTCGGCGTCGACGCCCACGGTGACGGCCTCGACGACGTTGGGGCGCGAGGCGCGCGCGTACGCCAGCGCCCGCATCGTCGGGCGGTGCAGGTGCGAGACGAGCACGACCGCGTGCACCCGGCTCGGCAGCGCACGGGCGGCGGCGACGTCGTCGCCCAGGGCGAGCTCGGCGCGCACGCGCTGGTAGTGCCGGTGCACCGCCTGCATGACGACGAAGGCGAGCGCCATGGCGAGCAGGGCCAGCCAGGCCCCCCTCGTGACCTTCGTGGCGAGGACGACGACGAGCACGGAGGCCGTCATGACGAACCCCACGACGTTGACCGCGCGCGCCCGGGTCACGCGTGCACGCTCGCGCGGGTCGGGCTCGGTGCGCAGCACGCGGTTCCAGTGCCGCACCATCCCGAGCTGGGACAGCGTGAAGGAGACGAAGACGCCGACGATGTAGAGCTGGATGAGCCGGGTCACGTCGGCCTCGAACACCCAGATGAGCGCGACCGCCGCCGCCGCGAGCGTGATGATGCCGTTGGAGAACGCGAGCCGGTCACCACGGGTGTACAGCTGGCGCGGCAGGTACCCGTCACGGGCGAGGATCGACCCCAGCACGGGGAAGCCGTTGAACGCGGTGTTCGCTGCGAGCACGAGGATGAGCCCGGTGACGACGGACACGACGACGAACAGGACCTGGTTGCCGGAGAAGACCGACGCAGCGAGCTGGCTGATGACGGGGTGCTGCTCGTACCCCTGGCCGACCGGCACACCGTCGCGCAGCAGCTGGTGCTCGGGGTCGTCGACGTACTTCACACCCGTGGCCTGCGCGAGCAGGAGGATGGACATCACCATCGTCACGGAGATCGCACCGAGCAGGGCGAGCGTCGTGGCCGCGTTGCGCGACTTGGGCGCCCGGAAGGCGGGGACGGCGTTGCTGATCGCCTCGACGCCCGTGAGCGCGGCACACCCGGAGGCGAAGGCGCGCAGCACGAGGAAGCCGCCGGCGAGCCCGACGAGCCCTTGCTCGAAGCCCGCTTCCGCGGCGACCTCGAACCCGGCGCTCTCGGCGGCCGGCAACGTGCCGGTGACATACCGCACGGCACCGACCACGGCGATCGACCCCATCGCGGCCATGAAGAGGTAGACGGGGACGGCGAACGCCTTGCCGGACTCTCGCACGCCGCGGAGGTTGGCGAGCGTGACCAGCACGACGATCCCGACGGCGAACGAGGTCTCGTGCCCGCGCAGGCCCGGGATCGCCGCCGCCGCGTACTGCGCCCCGGAGGAGATCGACACCGCGACGGTGAGCACGTAGTCGACGAGCAGCGCGCTCGCGACCGTGACCCCTGCTCGCGGGCCGAGGTTGACGGAGGCCACCTCGTACCCGCCCCCTCCGGACGGGTAGGCCCGCACGTTCTGCCGGTAGGAGGCGACGACGGTGAGGAGCACCACCGCGACGCCGAGCCCCACCCACGGCGAGATCGTCAGCGCCGACAGGCCCGCGATCGACAGCGTGAGGAGGATCTCGTCGGGTGCGTAGGCGACCGACGACAGCGCGTCGGACGCGAACACGGGGAGCGCGACGCGCTTGGGGAGCAGGGTGTGGCCCAGCCGGTCGCTGCGGACCGGTCGGCCGAGCAGGAGCCGTTTGGCGGCGTCCGTGAGGTCCGACACGATGAGCGATCGTATGCCCGCGAAGGCCGTGCCACACACGCTCCCGGGCACCGACCCGTGTGCCGGTGACCACCTCTCGGACGGCGGGGGCTCGCACGCCCCGCCGACCGGCGCACACGACGAGGTCGGCGGGTATAGCGTGACCGGCTGTGCACTTCGTCATCATGGGATGCGGGCGCGTGGGGGCGACGCTCGCGGTGTCCCTCGAGTCCCGCGGGCACTCCGTCGCCGTCATCGACCAGAACCCCGACGCGTTCCGCCGGCTCGACGCCGGGTTCTCGGGCAACAAGGTGACCGGACTCGGCTTCGACCGGGACACGCTCACCACCGCCGGCATCGAGGACACCTACGCGTTCGCGGCGGTCTCCGACGGCGACAACTCGAACATCCTCGCCGCGCGCGTCGTGCGGGAGACCTTCGGGGTGGAGAACGTCGTCGCGCGCATCTACGACCCGCACCGGGCGGAGATCTACCAGCGCCTCGGCATCCCGACGGTCGCCACCGTGCGCTGGACCGCCGACCAGGTGCTGCGGCGGATGCTGCCCATGGGCACGACGGACGAGTACCGCGACGCGTCCGGCCGCATCCAGCTCGCGCAGGTCGACGTGCACCCCGCCTGGGTGGGCCGTCCGCTGCGTGCGCTCGAGGAGGCCAGCGGCGCGCGCGTCGCGTACGTCACCCGCTACGGCGACGGTGTGCTGCCGACCGCCGGATCCGTCCTCCAGGAGAACGACACCGTGCACCTGCTGCTCCTCGTCGACGACGCGCCGGCCGTCGAACGCGTCCTCACCGCTCCCCCGGTGGAGCGGTCGTGAGGGTCGTCATCGCCGGCGCCGGCTCGGTGGGCCGGTCGATCGCCCGCGAGCTGCTCGCGCACGACCACGAGGTGACCCTCGTCGACCGCCAGCCCTCGGCGATGCGCGTCGCGCAGGTCGCCGACGCGGACTGGCTGCTCGCGGACGCGTGCGAGCTGCCGACGCTGCGCGAGGTGCGGGCCGACGAGTGCGACGTCATGGTCGCCGCGACCGGCGACGACAAGGCGAACCTCGTCATCTCGCTGCTCGCCAAGACCGAGTTCGGCGTGCCGCGGACGGTCGCCCGGGTGAACAACCCGAAGAACGAGTGGATGTTCGACGCCGCGTGGGGCGTCGACGTCGCCGTGTCGACGCCGCGGATCATGACGGCGATGGTCGAGGAGGCCGTCGCCGTCGGCGACCTCGTGCGGATCTTCACGTTCCACCAGTCGCGCGCCGAGATCCTCGAGCTCACGCTGCCGCAGGACTCGCCGCTCGCGGGGGTCCGCGTCGGTCACATCACGTGGCCGTCGGACACCGTCCTCGCGTGCATCGTGCGTGACGCGCGCCCCATCGCACCCAGCCCGGACGACACCCTCGAGGGCCGCGACGAGCTGCTCTTCGTCACCGGGAGCGAGGCGGACGAGAAGGCGCTCGAGCGGCTCCTGACCCGCGGACCAGCATCCAGCTGAGCCACAGCGCGAGCGCGGTGAGCGGCAGCCCCATCGCGAGCTTCGCGGTGCCGAGCCACACGACCTCGTCCGCGAGGTACAGCGGCGCCTGCACGAGCAAGCGCAGGCCGAACATCCCGACCCACGGCCACGTGGCGAGCGTGTAGCGGCGGCGCAGCACCGGGTCGGAGCGCCACGCGGTCACCACGGACCACGACCCGCCCGACAGCGGCCCGCGGCCGTCGAAGAGACCGACGACGAGCCCGACGAGGGGCCACCCGAGGACGACGGTGAGCAGCGTGCCGACGAGGTACGCCGCGTTGACGAGCAGGCCGTAGGCGAAGTAGTCCCCGGCGTCACCGGTGCGCCAGGCCCACAGGACGCCGATGCCGACCCCGAGCACCCCGGAGAACGCCTGGGTCACCGGGGTGCGCTGGACGAGCCGCGCCAGCACGGCGAGCACGGCGGCGGCCGCCGACGCGACGAGCGCCGGTGCCAGCTGCTGCCCGGACGCGATGTAGACGACGACGAAGAGCAGCCCGGGGGCGACCGCCTCGACGACGCCCCGCACCCCGCCGAGGGCGTCCGCGGCGGAGAACTGCTCGGCGGTGATGGCGCGCATCCCGCGGGCCCCGCCGTCCTCGGGCGGTGTGAGGTCGTCGAGGGCCTCGAGCACGACGGGCTCGTCCTCGGCAGGGCGCTCGGGCCGGCTCTGCTCCACCGTCACTCCCCGGGTCGGGCGCGCAGCTCGTAGCGCGGGTTGAAGATCGTGCGACGGCCGTCGACGAGGCACACCATGCCGTCGACCTTGAGCCGCCGACCGGGCTCGATGCCGGCGATGCTGCGCCGGCCGAGCCACACGAGGTCGAGGGTGCCCGAGCCGTCGTACAGCTGGGCCTCGAGCGCAGGGACGCCCTCACGAGGGCGCAGGGTCACGGAGCGCAGCACGCCCGACACGCTCGCGCGCGCCCGGTGCGGCAGCACGTCGACCGGGCAGCAGCCCGGCACGAGGAGCGCGTCGGCGCGCTCCTCGTCCGCCTCGATCTCCGCCTGCGAGGCGAGGACCTTGTGCAGGCGCTCCTTGAGCCTCATCCGATCTCCGTGATCTCGGGCCCGCGCTCGGGCGGCGCGAACCGCGGCGCGGCCTGCTCGGGCGGCGGGGGCACGGCCCCGCCGGGCAGGGTGAGCG
>JAEXEM010000091.1 GCA_023401045.1 Actinomycetes bacterium | reverse complement strand
GGTGGACGCGGGCGCCGTCGCGCAGGGCGCCGGTCGTGCCGTCGTCGGCGGTCCATGCCGTGGTCGCCGTGGCCGACGTCGTGGGTCGCCCGTCGGCGAGGGCGAGGCGGCGCCCCGACGCCACGTGGACGAGCACGAGGGGTGCCCCGGACCGGACCGGCCGTGCCGGGTGACGGGACGCGCCCGGCAGTGGAGGCGGTGTGCGTGGTGCGTACGCGTGCCGGAAGAACCCGCGCCACAGCCGGCCGTTGCTCGCCCGCCACCCCTGCGGCGTCTCGACGAGCGTCACCTCGCGCGCGGGCGTGTTCGGGTCGCGCAGGCGCAGCGCGACGGCCTCCCCGTCGCGTTCCCAGCCCGTCGCGACGACCTGGTGGTTGTCGCCGGCCCGCAGCGGTGTGCGCGCCGTGACCATCCCCAGCACCACGGGCGAGCCCTGCGCGAGCGCCCGCAGCACACCGGGCAGCTCACGCCGGGTGCGGGTCCGTACGCCCGCGACCGGTCCGAGGTCGCGGTCCGGCAGCGTCGACCACGTGAGGAACCGCAGCGCCGACAGCGAGCGGAACGAGTCGAGCTGGCGCGTGCGCAGGTGGTCGGCGACGAGGTGCCCGTCGGGCGGGACGGGCTGCGGTGCGAACAGGGCGGGCGGCCAGTGCGGCACGTCGGTGCCGACGGTCGCGTGGTCGAGCTGGGAGTACGCCATGCCCCCGCAACGTCCGGCCGTGGTGAGCCGTGCGCCGCCCGGCAGGCGGACGACCGTGTTGAGGAACCGGTTGGCGAACGCGTACGAGGACACGCCGCCGGCCGCGGCGTCACGCCGCCCGTCGTCGGGTCGCACGTCGTCCGCGGGCACCCGACCATGCTGCCCGCCCCGCGTGCCCCGCGCCACGACCCCGGCCGTCGGACCGGCGCCGACGCGCCGCCGGTGGCGCGGTCAGGACCGGCGGATGGCCTCGCCGGAGATCTCGATGCGCACCCGCTTGCCGACGAGCCAGCCCCCGGCCTCCAGCGCGACGTTCCACAGCAGGCCGAAGTCCTCGCGGTCGATGTCGGTCGTCGCGTGGAACCCGAAGATGTCGTTGCCGTACGGGTCGCGCCCGACGCCGCCGAACTCCATCGACATCGTCACCTCGCGCGTGACGGCCTTGATGCGCAGGTCGCCCGTGACGTCGAACCGCAGGCGGTTGCGGTCGGCGCGCTCGATCGTCGCGGACGACACGCGCCGGCGGTCGGCGTTGTGGTTGCGCAGCCGCGCCCACTGGAGGATCGAGTCCCGCTCCCCGTGCCACGCGACGCCGGTGCTGCGGAAGTCGATCGCCGGGTACTGCTCCACGTCGAGGAAGTCGGGGCTGCGCAGGTGGGTGTCGCGGTCGGTGTGGTGCGTCGTCAGGCTGTCGGTCGCGATGACCGCGGTGACCGACGACCGCAGCGGGTCCTCGCCGACGACGACCGTCGCGGCCGCCCGGGCGAACTCGCCGCGCACCGGGCTCACCATCATGTGCTGCGCGACGAAGCCGATGCGCTTGTGGGACGCGTCGAGCTCGTACGTCCCGGGGGCCGGGATCGTCAGGCCGTTCCACTGCCGCACCGGCCTGCCCGAGGTCTGCGTCGTCTCGCTCATGCCACCTCGTCCTGGGTCGTCGACCGTGCGCACCGCCGCACGTGCACCGCGCGCAGGAGGCGCAGGTGCTCCAGGATTCAACCAGTTCATGGCGGTCTGCGCCCTATGACCACAACGTTTCGGTCACCCGGACGGATGGCCGGCGCGCCTCAGCGCACGTACAGCCGCTGCGAGGGCGGTGCGGTGAACGGGTCGCCGAGGAAGAACGACGGGTGCGGCGGCTGGTTGTACGCGGTGTTCTGCCAGGCCAGCGCGACCCGGTACATCGGGTCGTGCAGCAGGGTGGGCACCCGCAGGTCGGTGGGGTACGGCGTCGCGTAGATGCGCAGCGCGCCCTCGTCGGACCGCGCCCACACGACCTCCTCGCGCCAGTCGCCGAGGATGTCGCCGGAGAGCACCGGGGTGGCCTTCGTGCCGTTGTTCGACCGCACGCCGTCACCGGTGAGCAGGCGGGTCTCACCGCCGGGGCCGTACTTGTCGATGCGGGTCTGGTCGAGCAGCTCGCGCACCGGGTCGCCGTCCCACCAGGCGAGGAAGTTCGTCGACGACGGCTTGCGGCCCACGCTCGCGCCCGTCGCGGCGCTGCGCAGGTCGGCCTCGGCGGACGACCACGCCTCCGCCCCCGGGCTGCCCGCCCACACGTCTCCGGCGACGCCGCGCCCGTTGTCGGCCCCGCTGCCGCTGCGCCACAGCGTCTGCCCGGTGCGGGCGTCGGCCACCCACATGTTCGGCTGCGCCTTGTCCTCGGTCACCTTGAAGTACTCCAGCCCGGGGCGGGACGGCACGAGGTCGCCGACGTGGCCGGCGTCGCCGTGGCCCGTCCCGTTGACCCACAGGCCACGCCCGTCGTCGTCGATCGTCGACGCGCCGTAGACCACCTCGTCGCGGCCGTCGCCGTCGACGTCCGCGACGGACAGCGCGTGGTTGCCCTGTCCGGCGTACGCCGCGTTGCCCGGCGTCGAGCTGGCCGAGTCGAACGTCCAGCGGCGGGTGAGCCGACCGTCGCGGTAGTCCCACGCGGAGACGACGGACCGCGTGTAGTAGCCGCGGGCCATGACGATCGAGGGCCGCTGCCCGTCGACGTACGCGGTGCCGGCGAGGAAGCGGTCGACCCGGTTGCCGTAGGAGTCGCCCCAGCTCGACACCGTGCCGCGCGGCGGCACGAAGTCGGCCGTCGCCGCGATCGCCCCGGTGTCGCCGCGGAACACCGTGAGGTACTCCGGGCCGGACAGGACGTACCCCTCGCCGTTGCGGTGGTCGGCCCAGGCGTTCCCGACGACCTCCCCGGTGCCCGAGCGGGTGCCGTCCGCGGTCTTGACGGCGACCTCGGCGCGCCCGTCGCCGTCGTAGTCGTAGACCTGGAACTGCGTGTAGTGCGCGCCGGCGCGGATGTTGCGGCCGAGGTCGATGCGCCACAGCCGGGTGCCGTCGAGGCGCAGCCCGTCGAGGTAGACGTTGCCGGTGTACCCGGCCTGGCTGTTGTCCTTGGCGTCCGTCGGGTCCCACTTGAGGACGATGTCGAGGTCGCCGTCGCCGTCGAGGTCGCCGACGCTGCCGTCGTTGACGACGTGGTCCGACGAGGGCCGCTGCAGCGGCACGTCGAGGTAGCCGGCGGCGAAGGACAGCGACGGCGCGGAGGGCGGCTGCTCGGTGCCGCCGACGACGGCGCGGACCGTGTACCTGGCTGCGGCCGGGGCGCCCCGGTCGAGGAAGTTCGTCGAGCCGGTCACCGGGGAGGAGGTGACCCGCACGCCGTCGCGCTCGACGTGGAAGCCGGTCGCGCGGTCCTCGTACCCGAGCAGCCGCCACTGGACGAGGTTGCCGTCGCCGGAGCGCACGGAGACCAGCCCGCGGTCGAGGTCCTCGAGCTGGCGCGCCCCGGCGGTGGGGGTGGTCGGCACCGGCGCGGGGGTGACCGTCGGGGTGGAGGAGGGGACCGGGGTCGGGGACGCCGACGGGCCCGGCGCCGACGGGCTCGCGGACGCGGACGGGCTCGGGGGTGCCGACGGGCTCGGCCCCGGGGAGGTGGGCGCGACCGAGCCGGTGCACGTGGTGCCGTCGAGCGCGAACGACGTGGGCACCGGGTCCGCGGTTGGGGTGCCGGTGAACCCGAACCCGACCTGCCCGCCCGTCGGGACGCTGCCGTTCCACGCGACGTTCGACACCCTCACCTGCGTCCCGGACTGCTGGAGCGTCCCGTTCCACAGCTGGGTGACCGTCTGGCTGGCGGCGGCCTCCCAGGTGAGGGTCCAGGAGGACAGCGGGTCGCCGAGGTTCGTCACGGTGACGTCGGCGCCGAAGCCGCCCGGCCACCGGTTCGTCACGGTGTACGCCACGCTGCACCCGGCGGCCGCCTGGGCAGGGGGCACGAGCCCGGCG
>JAEXEM010000009.1 GCA_023401045.1 Actinomycetes bacterium | reverse complement strand
GTCCCCGCCCGTCCGGGGTCACGGGGTCGCTCTCCCCGCCGCCGTCACGCGTGCCGTCCGCCGCCGGGGTCGTGCCGGCAGGCCCTTCCTCCCGCGAGCGCCCCGCGAGGCCGACGGCTCGCGCCATCGGCTCGAACGACCCGCCGAGGGTGAGCGTCGCCGAGGTCAGCACCCCGGAGCGACCGGCGAGCAGGTGCGTGCGCACGAGCCCGGACACCGACAGGGGTGCGGCGTGCAGTCGCGTCGTCGTCGTGCCCCGCCGGTCCTCGCCCCGGGCGCACCACAGCACGGTCCCGGTCTCGGTGGGGTCCGCCGCCATGCGCTCGGCGACCTCGAGGAGCGTGAGCATGGCGGACGTCGCCATCTTCCGGCCCCCGTCGGTGTCCCGCGGCTGGCCTTCCTGGCGCATCGCCGACAGCAGCGTGCGGGCGGCGTCGCGCACCGTCGCGACCGCGTCCCGCACGTCGTCGGGCAGGCCGCGCGGGAAGCGCCCCTCCGGCAGCGGGACGACGAGGCTCGCGAGGTGCTGGCCGGCCGCGTCGAGGTCGGTCGTCGGCACCCCGCCGTGACGGCGGGCGAGGCGCGCCGCGTGCTCGACGACGGGCAGCGACAGCTCGGCCGTCGCCTGCGCCGTCACACGGTCGGCGAGCTCGTGCGCCTCGTCGACGACGACGACGTCGTGCTCGGGCAGGACACCCGGCGAGCCGGACGCCGCGATCCCCAGCATCGCGTGGTTCGTCACGACGACGTCGGCCTCGCGCGAGCGCGCGCGGGCGGCCTCCGGGAAGCACTCGGCGAGCATCGGGCACGTCCCCCCGAGGCACTCCATCGACGTCACCGAGACCTGTCGCCACGCCCGGTCGGTGACGCCGGGGACGAGGTCGTCCCGGTCGCCGCTCGACGTCTCCTCGGCCCACTCGCGCAGCCGGACGACCTGGTCGCCGAGGCTCTCGGCCTCGCCGTCGCCCGCCGCAGGCGGGTGCTCGGCGGCACCCGGCCCGTCGAGCGCGGTGAACAGCGTGCCCTGCTCCTCGGCCGGGTACCCGCCGGCCACCTTGTGCAGGCAGAGGTAGTTGTGCCAGCCCTTGAGCAGCGCGACCTCGGGGCGCCGCGGCAGCCGGGAGGCCAGCGCGTCGGTGACGAGCGGCAGGTCGCGCGTGAGCACCTGGCGCTGCAGGGCGAGCGTCGCGGTCGAGACGACGACGCGCTCGTCGGCGTGCACCGCGTGCCGCACCGCCGGCACGAGGTAGCCGAGCGACTTCCCCGTGCCGGTCCCGGCCTGGACGAGCAGGTGCTCGCCCGTCCTCAGTGCCTCGGCGACCGCGACGGCCATGGCGTGCTGCCCCTCGCGGCGGCCGCCGCCGAGGGCACCGACGGCGAGGTCGAGCAGCTCGCCGACCTCGGCGGCCTCGTGCGCCGCACGGTCGCCGGTGCCGGCCGGGACGGTCGTGGGATCAGGCACCGAGCAAGCGTAGTCGCGCGCGCCGGCCCACCCTCTCGGCGGGCCGGCGGGCACGTCACGACGCGGGCAGGTACCTCGCCCACCAGTCGAGCAGGTGCTCGAAGCGCGCGCGGCGGTGCGAGGGGCGCCCGCTGCGCGACAGCTCGTGCCCCTCGCCCGGGAAGAGCAGGAGCTCGGCGGGGACGCCACGGCGGCGCAGCTCGACGAACCAGCGCTGCCCCTGCTCGACCGGGCAGCGCCAGTCGTGCTCGGAGTGGATGACGAGCGTCGGGGTCGTCACCGAGCCGACGTGCGCCATCGGCGACTGGGACGCGACGAGCGCCGGGTCCGTCGCGTGGTCGCCGACGTACTCGAGGCCGAACCACCAGCCGATGTCGGAGGAGCCGGTGAAGCTCACCGGGTCGAGGAACCCGCGCTCGACGACGGCCGCGGCGAAGCGGTCGGTCCGGGTCGTCAGCCAGGCCGTGAGGTAGCCGCCGTACGACCCGCCGAGGACGCCGACGCGCCCGGCGTCGAGGACGTCCGCGTGCGCGGCGAGCGCACCGTCGAGCAGGGCGAGCACGTCGTCGGTGTCGACGGTCCCCATGGCCTGGCGGATGGCACGGCCGTGCGCCCGCCCGAAGCCCGCCGAGCCGCGCGGGTTGCCGTAGACGACGGCGTAGCCGGCCTCGGCGAGCACCTGGACCTCGTCGAAGAGACCGTGGGTGTACTGGGCGAACGGGCCGCCGTGGATCATGAGGAGCGTCGGGCGCGGACCGGGGTGCCGCTCCGGGTCGGGCAGCGCCAGCCACCCGTGGACCGGGTACCCGTCGGGCGCGGTCGCCGTGAGCGGCGCCGGACGCACGGTGCGACCGGTGCCGCGCAGCGTGCCCGACCAGTCCGCGAGGGTGCGCGCCTCGTCCCCGACGGCGATCAACGCTCCGCTCGTCGCCGGCGCGGCCGCCGCCGCGACGATGCGGACCTCGTCCCCGACGACGACGGCGTCGGCGCCGAGGACGACGTGCGGGGCGCCGAGCAGCCCTCTCGTCGTCCCGTCGAGGTCGACCCGGGCGAGCGTGACGGCACCACGGTCCTCGACGGAGACGACGGCACCGCCCGGCACGGGCACGAGCACCCCGCCGAGGTCGACGTGCTCGGCGTCCGTGAGGCGGCGCGGCGCCGCCCCGAGGCGGACGTCGGCGCCGGTCCCGGTGAGCGGGGCGTGGAAGAGGCCCGTGAGCGCCGCGACGGTGTCGGTGCCCTCGGGGCCGAGGTCGGTCGCGAGGAACCACAGGCCCTGCGCATCGGCACGGACGCCGCCGACGGCCAGCGTGCTGCCGGCGTCGGCGTCCGTGAGCGGGACGACCGGCGACGGG
>JAEXEM010000006.1 GCA_023401045.1 Actinomycetes bacterium | reverse complement strand
CATGGTCGCCTCGCGCGGTGTCGTTCGGGGTGGTGGGCCCCGGCCCGGCGGTGACCGCCGGGCCGGGGACGTCGGTCAGACCGCGCCGTGGAAGGTGCGGGACAGCACGTCGAGCTGCTGCTCGCGGGTGAGCCGCACGAAGTTCACGGCGTACCCGGAGACGCGGATCGTCAGCTGCGGGTAGTTCTCCGGGTGCTCCATGGCGTCGAGCAGCGTCTCGCGGTTGAGGACGTTGACGTTCATGTGGTACCCGGCGGACATGACGTACGCGTCGAGGAGACCGACGAGGTTCGTCACCTGCTCGTCCTTCGTGCGGCCGAGCCCGGAGGGCACGATCGACGAGGTGAGCGAGATGCCGTCCTGCGACTCCGAGTACGGCAGCTTCGCGACGGA
Source organism: Actinomycetes bacterium (assembly GCA_023401045.1). Taxonomy (GTDB): domain Bacteria; phylum Actinomycetota; class Actinomycetes; order Actinomycetales; family Cellulomonadaceae; genus Cellulomonas. The sequence continues at coordinate 8,581 of JAEXEM010000006.1, read as the reverse complement.
CAGCGCCGAGGCGAGCATGCCGTGGGTGTCGCGGCCGTTCATCGGGTTCGCACCCGGGGCGAACGGCTCGCCGGCCTTGCGGCCGTCGGGGGTCGACCCGGTGGCCTTGCCGTAGACGACGTTCGAGGTGATCGTCAGCACCGACTGCGTGTGCAGCGCGTTGCGGTACGTCGGCACCTTGCGGATCTTCTCCATGAAGCGCCGCACGACCCAGACCGCGATGTCGTCGGCCCGGTCGTCGTCGTTGCCGTAGCTGGGGAAGTCCCCGTCGACCGAGTACTCGGTGATGAGGCCGTCGGCCGTGCGCAGAGCGGTGACCTTGGCGTACTTCATCGCCGACAGCGAGTCGGCGACGACCGACAGGCCGGCGATGCCGCAGGCGAGCGTGCGCAGCACCGTGCGGTCGTGCAGGGCCATCTCGATGCGCTCGTAGGCGTACTTGTCGTGCATGTAGTGCACGCAGTTGAGCGCGTCGACGTAGGTCTCGGCGAGCCAGTCCATCGTGCGGTCGAACTTGGCGAGCACGTCGTCGTAGTCGAGCACCTCGCCCTCGACGGGCGCGCTGACCGGCGCGACCTGCTTGCCGGAGATCTCGTCCCGGCCACCGTTGATCGCGTAGAGCAGCGCCTTGGCGAGGTTGACCCGCGCCCCGAAGAACTGCATCTGCTTGCCCACGCGCATCGGGGAGACGCAGCACGCGATGGCCGCGTCGTCGCCCCACGAGGCCCGGATGAGCTCGTCGGACTCGTACTGCACGGCGGAGGTGTCGATCGAGACCTGCGCGCAGAACCGCTTGAACCCCTCGGGCAGCCGCTCGCTCCAGAAGACCGTCATGTTCGGCTCGGGGGCCGGGCCGAGGTTGTAGAGCGTCTGGAGGAACCGGAACGACGTCTTCGTGACGAGCGGGCGCCCGTCCTCACCGATGCCGCCGATCGACTCGGTCACCCACGTCGGGTCGCCGGAGAAGAGCGTGTCGTACTCCGGGGTGCGCAGGAACCGGACGATGCGCAGCTTGATGACGAAGTCGTCGATGATCTCCTGCGCCTGCTCCTCGGTGAGGACGCCGGCCTCGAGGTCGCGCTGCAGGTAGACGTCGAGGAAGGTCGACGTGCGGCCCAGCGACATCGCGGCGCCGTTCTGCTCCTTCACCGCGGCGAGGTAGCCGAAGTAGAGCCACTGCACGGCCTCGCGGGCGGTCGTCGCCGGCTGCGAGATGTCGTACCCGTAGGAGGCGGCCATCTGCTTGAGCTCGCCGAGCGCACGGATCTGCTCCGAGAGCTCCTCGCGGTCGCGGATGACGTCCTCGACCGAGCGCTCCATGTCGAGCGACGCCTTCTCGAGCTTCTTCGCGGCGATGAGCTGGTCGACGCCGTAGAGCGCGACGCGGCGGTAGTCGCCGATGATGCGGCCGCGGCCGTACGCGTCGGGCAGGCCGGTGATGATGTGCGAGGACCGGGCGGCGCGGACGTTCGGCGGGTACACGTCGAAGACCCCGTCGTTGTGGGTCTTGCGGTACTTCGTGAAGATGTCGACGATCTCCTGCGGCGCCTCGTACCCGTAGGTCTCGAGGGAGGTCTGGACCATGCGCCAGCCGCCGTTGGGGATGATCGCGCGCTTGAGCGGCGCGTCGGTCTGCAGGCCGACGATGACCTCGTTGGTCTCGTCGATGTAGCCGGGAGCGTGCGACGTGATGGTCGACGGCGTCGTCGGGTCGACGTCGTACACGCCCTTCTCGCGCTCGGCCGGGAACATCGCCGAGAGCTTGTCCCAGATGCCCGTCGTGCGGGCGGTGGGGCCGGCGAGGAAGTCGGCGTCACCGGTGTACGGCGTGTAGTTGCGCTGGATGAAGTCCCGGACGTCGACGTTGTCCGTCCACGGGCCGGTGACGAAGCCCTCCCAGGCCGCGGGCAGTACGGTGTCGCTGCGGTCGCTGGGTACGGCGGTGATGGACATCTGACTCTCCCTTGTCGAGGTCGATGTCTCGACGCTAGACCCCAAATGATGGGATGTCTTGGGACCTCGGTCCTCGCCGCTCCGGCCGCCCGGTGACGCGCACCACAGGAGCGCCGTCCGAGGAGGTCAGCGCGCCGCGCCGAGGGCCGTGAGGACGTCGGCCGCGACGTCGTTCGCGCGCAGCCGGAGATCGTCGACGAGCTCGTCGCGGGCGGCGTGCTCGAGGAACGCCGACCGGATCCCGAAGGACTGCACGGGCGCCGTCACACCGGCCTCCCGCGAGCGCTGCGCGAGCAGCGACCCGACGCCGCCGTCGACGAGCCCGTCCTCGAGGGTGACGACGTGGTCGTGCTCCCCCGCGAGCTTGACGAGCGCCGCGGGCACCGGCAGCACCCAGCACGGGTCGACGACGGTGACCGCCAGACCGTGCCCGGCGAGCAGCTCCCCGGTCGCGAGCGCGGTACCGGCCATCGCCCCGACACCGACGACGAGCACACGCTGCCCCTCGCCCTCGTGGCGGGCGAGGACGTCGACGCCGTCGACGTCCTCGAGCGCGTCGATCGGCTCCCCGAGGCTGCCCTTGGGGTACCGCACGACGGTCGGGGCGTCGTCGACGTCGACCGCGGTGCGCAGCGCCGAGCGCAGCGTCGCCTCGTCGCGCGGTGCAGCCAGGCGCAGGCCGGGGACGATCGCGAGCATCGCGAGGTCCCACATGCCGTTGTGGCTCGCACCGTCGTCGCCGGTGAGCCCGGCACGGTCGAGCACGAAGGTGACGCCCGCCCGGTGGAGGGCGACGTCCATGAGGACCTGGTCGAAGGCCCGGTTGAGGAAGGTCGCGTAGACCGCGACGACCGGGTGGAGGCCGGCGTACGCCATGCCGGCGGCGGACGTCGCCGCGTGCTGCTCGGCGATGCCGACGTCGAACACCCGCTCGGGGAACTCCTGCGCGAAGGGCGCCAGACCCACCGGCTGGAGCATCGCCGCGGTGACCGCGACGACGTCCGGGCGACGGCGGCCGATGCGGACGATCTCGTCGGCGAACACGCTCGTCCACCCGAAGCGGGACGGCGCGAGCGGCAGCCCGGTCTCGGGGTGGATCTGGCCGACCGCGTGGAACCGGTCGGCGACGTCCTGCTCGGCCGGCGTGTACCCGCGCCCCTTCTCGGTGATGACGTGGACGATGACCGGCCCGCCGAAGGCGCGGGCGCGCCGCAGCGCGCGCTCGACCGCCTGCTCGTCGTGCCCGTCCACCGGGCCGATGTACTTGAGGCCGAGGTCCTCGAACATCCCCTGCGGCGCGACGACGTCCTTGATGCCCTTCTTCAGCCCGTGCAGCGCCTCGTACGCGAGGCGCCCGGGCGGCCCGGAGCGGCGCAGCGCCGTCTTGCCCCACGTGAGGAACGACTCGTAGCCCTGCGTCGTACGGAGGGTGTCGAGGTGGTGCGCGAGGCCCCCGATCGTCGGGGCGTAGGAGCGGCCGTTGTCGTTGACGACGACGACGAGCCGCCGGTCCGTCCCGGCGGCGATGTTGTTGAGGGCCTCCCAGGCCATGCCACCGGTGAGCGCGCCGTCCCCGATGACGGCGACGGTGTGCCGGTCGGCCTCACCGGAGAGCTGGCGGGCCTTGGCGATGCCGTCCGCCCAGGACAGCGCCGTGGACGCGTGCGAGTTCTCGACGACGTCGTGCTCGGACTCCGCCCGGCTCGGGTAGCCGGAGAGCCCGCCGCGGCGTCGCAGCCGCGAGAAGTCCTGGCGCCCGGTGAGCAGCTTGTGGACGTACGCCTGGTGCCCGGTGTCGAACACCAGCGTGTCGCGCGGGGACTCGAAGACCCGGTGCAGCGCGATCGTCAGCTCGACGACGCCGAGGTTCGGACCGAGGTGTCCCCCGGTGCGCGAGACCTGCTCGACGAGGAACTCCCGGATCTCGGCGGCCAGCCGCTCGAGATCACGTGCCGGCAGGGCGCGCACGTCCTGCGGCGACGCGATGCGGTCCAGCAGTCCCACGGGTGCTCCTCCCGGTGCGGCGATCCAGCCGCACGGGCGACGGGATGGTGGTGCGTGACGCGCAAGTCTAGGCGGTGGACCCGGGCGCGGCTCCCCGGGTCGGCGACGGGCGGGTCACAGCCGCCCGGCGGACGGGTGCGGCGGCGCCTGGGCCGCCCGACGGCGGCGGCGGCGCAGCAGCAGGACGAACGCGGTGACGAGGAGGCCGAGCACGACGAGCACGAGCAGCGGCAGGAACACCGCGACGAGGCTGAGCCCCACCGAGACGCCGTCCTCGGCGGCAGAGACCACGGGCCCGCCGACGCCGCCCGTCGTGGCGTTGACGACCGGACGCACCGCCGCCTTGCCGCCGTGCACGAGCGCGGCGACGAGCACCCCGGCTGCGACGGGCACCCACGGACGCTCGCTCACCCACGTCGAGCCCTCGATCCCCTCGGCGGCCGTCGTCGCGGCGGCCACGACACCACCGGTCGCGGGGCGGACGACGGACTGGACGAGGTCGTTGAGCGTGTCGACGACCGGCACCTTGTCGAGGACGACGTCGGTGAGCAGCAGCACGGCGCCGATGCCGATGGCCCACCAGCTCTCCATCCACACGAGCGGCTCGGGGAGCACGACGACGTCGGTGAGGCGGGCGAGCAGCGCGACGACGAGGAACGGGATGTACGCGTTGAGGCCCGCGGCCGCGGAGAGGCCGATTCCCGTGAGCGCGACGAGCATGGGCGCAGGTTAGCGGCGGAGGGCGCCCCGCAGGGCCCGGGCGCCGCGGGGCCGCCCGGTAGGCTGGATCGGAAAGGGGACACGCATGCGCTTCCTCCCGGGCCACACGCCCACCTCGGACCTCACCTACGGCGACGTCTTCCTCGTCCCGTCACGCTCGGAGGTGACGTCCCGCTTCGACGTCGACCTCACGTCCGTCGACGGGACGGGTACGACCGTCCCGCTCGTCGTCGCCAACATGACCGCGGTCGCCGGCCGCCGCATGGCGGAGACGATGGCCCGGCGCGGCGGCATGGCCGTCCTGCCGCAGGACACCCCGACGGACGTCGTCGCGAAGGTCGTCTCGAGCGTCAAGCAGCGGCACCCGGTCGTCGAGACCGCGACCGTCGTCGACCCGCACGACACCGTGCACACGGCGCTCACCCTCATCGCCAAGCGCTCGCACGGGGCGGCGGTCGTCGTCGACCGCGACGGGCGTCCCGTCGGTGTCGTCACCGAGGCCGACTGCCGCGGGGTCGACCTCTTCACGCAGGTCGACCAGGTGATGACCCCCGAGCCGACGACGATCGAGCTGTCCGTCGTCGAGGCGCACGGCGAGACGGGCCTCGAGGAGGCCTACGAGCGCCTGCACCGCGAGCGCCGCCGCTTCTCCCCCGTCGTGCGCGACGGCCGACTCGTCGGCGTCCTCACGCGCGTGGGTGCGCTGCGCTCGTCGATCTACACCCCGGCGCTCGACGCGCAGGGGCGGCTGCGGATCGCCGCGGCCGTCGGCATCAACGGCGACGTCAAGGCGAAGGCCTCCGACCTGCTCGAGGCGGGCGTCGACACGCTCGTCGTCGACACCGCGCACGGCCACCAGCGCAAGATGCTCGACGCGCTCGCCGCGGTGCGCTCCCTCGACCCGCAGGTGCCGGTCGTCGCCGGCAACGTCGTCACCGCCGAGGGTGTGCGCGACCTCGTCGAGGCGGGGGCGGACATCGTCAAGGTCGGCGTCGGCCCGGGGGCCATGTGCACGACGCGCATGATGACCGCCGTGGGGCGTCCGCAGTTCTCCGCGGTCCTCGAGTGCGCCGCCGAGGCCCGCCGCCTCGGGCGGCACGTGTGGGCCGACGGCGGCGTGCGGCACCCGCGCGACGTCGCGCTCGCCCTCGCCGCGGGCGCGTCGCAGGTGATGATCGGCTCGTGGTTCGCGGGGACGCACGAGTCCCCCGGCGACATGCACACCGACAGCCAGGGCCGGCTCTACAAGGAGAGCTTCGGCATGGCGTCGGCCCGTGCGGTCGCGGCGCGCACGCGCGGCGGCTCGGCGTTCGAGCGCGCCCGCAAGGCGCTCTACGAGGAGGGCATCTCCTCCTCGCGGATGTACCTCGACCCCCGTCGCCCGGGTGTCGAGGACCTGCTCGACCACATCACCGCGGGTGTCCGCTCCGCCGCGACGTACGTCGGCGCGACGACGCTCGAGGAGCTGCACGAACGGGCCGTCGTCGGCATCCAGTCGGCCGCCGGGTACGACGAGGGCCGGCCGCTGCCGGACGGCTGGTGACCGGGCCGCGCCCCGTCCTCGTGCTCACGCACGCCCCGCACGAGGGACCGGGTCTCGTCGGCCGGGCGCTCGCCGGGACGCCGTACAGCGTGCGGACGGTGCTCGCGCAGGCCGAGCCGCGGCTGCCCGACGTGCGCGACCTCGCCGGCCTCGTCGTCATGGGCGGGGCGATGGACGCGGACGACGACGCGGGGCACCCGGGGCTCGCCGCGGAGCGCGCGCTGCTGCGCGACGCGGTCGACGCCGACGTGCCCGTCCTCGGGATCTGCCTCGGCGCCCAGCTGCTCGCGCTCGCCCTCGGGGCACGCCTGCACCTGCGCACGGCCCGGGAGGTGGGGTTCGCCCCCGTCGAGGTCGTCGCGGACGACCCCGTCGTCGGGGCGCTCGCGCCGGTCGGCGGGACGGCGACGGTGCTCCACTGGCACTCCGACGAGGTCGACCTGCCGGAGGGCGCGACGCTGCTCGCGTCCTCGGCCGCGACCCGCGTCCAGGCGTTCCGCGCCGGCAGCGCGGTCGGTCTGCAGTTCCACCCCGAGCTCGACGCGGCGATGCTCGACCTGTGGCTCGCCACGCCCGACATGACGTCGGAGCTCGAGGACGGCGAGGCGGACGCGATCCGGGCCGACGGCGCGGAGCACCTGCCGACGCTCGTCCCGGCGGCCGAGCGGGCGTTCGCCGCCTTCGCCGACCGGGTACGGGCACGCGCGTGAGCCTGCCCGGCGGCGTCGCACGCCCGCACGGCGAGCCGTCCGGTCCCCGCGCCGAGCTCGAGCGGATGGTCCGGGAGGGCGTGCGCTGGCCGGCCGCGATGGCCGGGCTGACGGTCGACCCCGCACGGGCACGTCGCGCGGCCGTGCTCGTGCTCTTCGGCGTGCTCGACTCCGCACCGGCGCGCGGCACCGGGCCCGGGCACGTGCCCGCCGATCTCGACGTCCTCCTCCAGCGTCGCGCCTCGACGCTCGGGCACCACCCCGGTCAGGTCGCGTTCCCGGGCGGCGGCATCGACCCCGAGGACGACGGTCCCGAGGCCGCCGCGCTGCGCGAGGCCGTCGAGGAGACCGGTCTCGACCCCACGGGCGTCGACGTGCTCGGCACGCTCGGCGAGCTGCCGCTGCCGGTGAGCGACAACGTCGTCACCCCCGTCGTCGGCTGGTGGACGCGACCCTCGCGCGTCGCGGCGGTCGACCACCGGGAGGCCGTCGACGTGTTCCGCGCGCCCGTGGCCGACCTGCTCGACCCCGCTCGCCGAGGAGTCGTCGTCCACCCCGTGCCCCGCGGTCGCAGCCGCACGCCGGCCTTCGAGCTCGACGGCGGGGTCGTCGTCTGGGGCTTCACCGCGATCGTGCTCTCCGGGATCTTCGACACCCTCGGCTGGACGGTGCCCTGGGACGACCGGCGGACGGTGACACCGTGACCGCACCCGCCCCGTCGCACCCGAAGATCGAGGTCGACGTCACGGCCGAGCTCGCCCGCGAGCTCCTCGCCGAGCAGCACCCGGACCTCGCCGACCTGCCACTGCGCGGACGCGTGTTCGGCTGGGACAACATCACGTGGCGGCTCGGCGACGACCTCGCCGTCCGCTTCCCCGTGCGGGAGATGTCGTCCCGGCTCGTCGAGGGCGAGCAGCGCTGGCTGCCGGTGCTGGCCCCTCGGCTCCCGGTCGCCGTCCCCGTGCCGGTGCGCGCGGGCCGACCCGGCCCGCGGTACCCGTGGGCGTGGAGCGTCGTGCCGTGGCTGCCGGGTGAGCAGGTCGCGGCGCAGCCCGTCGCGCACCGCACCCGCTGGGCCGGGACGCTCGCCGAGGCGCTCGCCGCGCTGCACGTCCCTGCGCCCGCGGACGCCCCGGTCAACCCGTTCCGCGGCGTCCCCCTCGACGACCGCGTCGAGGTCTGGCGGGCCCGCCTCGACGGCACGCCGTCCGTCGAGCCCCGGCACGTCGAGACCCTGCGTGCCGCGATCGACGACGGTGCCGCCGCACCGGCGTGGCAGGGCGCGCCGGTGTGGGTCCACGGCGACCCGCACCCGGGGAACATGACGAGCGACGGCGAGCGGCTCACGGGTCTCATCGACTTCGGCGACCTCGGATCCGGCGACCCGGCGTCCGACCTCGCGACCGCGTGGCTGACGTTCGACGCGAGGGGCCGGGACGTGTTCGTCCGGCGCACCCAGGAGCTGCGCGGCTGGGACGCACCGACGTGGGTGAGGGCGCGGGCGTGGGCGGCGTCGTACGTCCCCGTGCTCCTCGCCCACCCCGAGGAGTACCCCCTCATGGCCACGGTCGGCCTGCACACCGCCGACCAGCTCGCTCTCGGCTGACGCAACGCCGCCGTCCGGACACGCGACGGCCCGCCGGCGCCGAGG